>NZ_JAHRFA010000003.1:0-29464 GCF_020883045.1 Microcoleus sp. CAWBG58
GTGTGTTGTCTGGATAAATTCGTACTTTGGCCGCTTTTTTCATATTTCTAATTTAACATAAATCCAAGAAAGTGGTAAATGTGCTTTTGACAGTACGCCGTGATTGTTTGTGGATTCTGCTTCGCTCCATCCAAGAGCCTCTCATCCCCCACCTGCTACATTACCGTGCATCGCTTCGCTGTTCCTTGATTACTCTGTGTTCGCTCATTTTGATCGAGTGTCTGGATTTATCTACGAACGAATAGGCATTACAGGCACAAAAAAAATATTGACATAACTTCAAATATGTGCATAAATTTTGAGAAAGCTACTGTGGATAAATTTCACACAAATGACACTACATATGGTGTTATTTAGCGTCAGATTAATTCATAAAGCACTAGAGAAAATGAGCGAACGGACAGTCATTACGCGATGTGGGGGAGTTCCCGGCGAATTGTTAAAATCTCCAAATTCAGACAAGGCAGCTGCCTAGCCGATCGCGAGCTGTGAACGATACCAAACCCAGATGAAGTGTCCTAAGCCCGCAGCCACCACCTGTCTAGCGTCATAATATTATAGAAAGGCAAGATCGGTTAAAAATAAAAAACTACTAGCTGTTAAATCCCCAGAACGGACTGAACGTTATATGAAACGCAAACCTAACTCCTACAACGACAGAGACAGATTCGGCGACCCATTCCGGGGAGATGAAGACTCCGGGCCATTTGGCGGATCGTCGCGACGACAACCTCAGTCTGGCAAACCCTCTTTCCTCAATTCCGCCACCCTAGGGATTTTAACAGCAGTTTTTATTCTGGGAATTGGGATCGGCATTGCCTTCAGTTCCACAGCTACAATTAGCCCAGCAAACGTAGCATCCCGCGAATTTATCGATCGCAGCGCCCCGAACCCCGAACTTTGCGTGCAGTTTGGAGCCAGCGCCATGGTGACAGATATGCGCCTCTTCGTCACCCTCAACCCCTTCAACGTCTACATATCCCAGCCGAGTATGCGTCCCGGATGCGTCCTGCGAACCAATAACTGGGCAATTCTCGAACAAAGAAAACTGATCGATCAAGAGCAAGTGCGCGAGTGTAAAAATCGCATGAACACCTTTGGCTTCACTGGCGCCCTGGAATCTCAACCTGAAATTAACTGTATTTACCAAAACGACGGCGCTAAAAACCTGTTCCTCAACCAACCGGGTTCGATCGCTCCACCCAGTGAAGGTCAAAATTTCTAACTCTGACGATCGGATTATCGAAGTATAGGTGCGATCGACTCAAAGCAATTTTACCGAAGCGGTTCACCAAAATCGATAATCCGCTCCTGAGACGCGACAGGACGGCGTACAGGGGCAGAACTTACCCCCTGCCGTCTGTTAACCGGAACCCTGACTAAAGGCACATTTATCGGTCGGATTTGGTCGTTGGCAGTTGACTGCCCCGAAGAGTTTTGCTCGTAAGTTATTGCTTCAGCCGAGGCAGGTTCGACAGGCGTTTTAGCAGCAGTTGAGTTAGAAGCGGCCGACGGCGGGTTAGGTGTTACTGGTTTTGCAGGTGGTGCTGGCGTTTCGAGAGTTGCCTGGTAGGAAGCAGGCTCGATCGAGGGACGCAACACCCAGCGATTTTCTACCCCGACTCTTTGAAATTTAATTTGTTCGCCGTTGAAAGCCACTCCGGGAGACAAATTTACCAAAATTCTCATGCTTCCTGATGGTAGTTGAATTACCGCCACGGAACGTACATTGCCTTGCGGGTATAGCTGAGTTGCATCAACGGCGATCGGAGTATTGGGCAAATCCACAGCAATTTGAGACGGGTTGAGTAGGGAATAGGTAGGATTTCTGCCCTCTGGGAGAGTAATTTCTAGCTGATTTGTGGCTGGATCGAACCGCCAACTGGTGAGTGTAGAAGCATTGGCTGGTTGCTGTGCGATTTGGACTGTCGCAACTGCGGTGGCTGCTGCTATGCTCAGGGCGATCGACACAGAGCCTAAAAATGAGGATACCAAACAATTAGCAGTAAGTTTATGTAAGTCTGTCCAAAATTTAGGCTGTAATTTTTTGTATTGCATGGCTGTTTCAACAGTTGACAGTTGACAGTTGACAGTTGACAGTTTAAGAGCTACCTCTACCATTAAGTCAGAGAATTGGAGTAATGAATCGTCGGATTTTAATTTCTCCCGGGCGTGCACGCTTTCAAGCAATTCTTTCTCGTAAAAGTTGAGATTTTAACTAGCTTCGAGGATAATTTTTTTTGGTAGAGGTGTTGCGGGCGATTATCTACGGGATAAGTGCGATCGGCCGTACCGCTAACGGCAAGGGTGGCTTGACGCTGAAAGTTTAGCATTAATGGGTAATTGGAAAATTGGAAGTTATATCGTTTCCGGTTGGATCGGAATGATTTAACCGCAGAGAACGCAGAGAACACAGAGAAAGGGAAGAGAGAGATAAATACAGGACGATGTTAACGGATTTGATATTAACACTTTCTGCCTGATGCCGGATGCCAGCAGATACGCATTCATCCTTCTTTTCTTTTCCTGACCCTTCAAGTAGGGTAAGGTACGCCATAAGCAGCCGAAGAAGGATTAGTCGTCCGCGTTTTATGAAGAATTCAATAATATGAAAAATTTAACTAAATGGAAATTACTGCGATCGCGCTTGGTATTCAACCACAAGTGGTGTCAAGTCAGGCAAGATGAAATAGAATTGCCAAGCGGACAAATTATCGACGACTTTTTTATTAATGTCCGGCCCAATATCGCCCTAATATTTGCGGTGACGGAACAGCAAGAACTTGTATGCGTGCGTCAGTACAGGCATGGCGTCGGCGAAATTTTACTTGAACTCCCGGCTGGGAGTTTCTATCCTGCCGAAGAAAGTGGCAAAGCTGCTGCCGCCCGAGAACTGGCTGAAGAAACCGGATATGTTGCTGAACAAATTTTGGAACTAGCAGTTTTATACGACAATCCCGTAAAAGACACTAATTCTATTTACCTATATTTTGGTAAAAATTTCAAGCTTGCCAGCCAAATCGAATTGGATATTACAGAAGATATTGAAGTAGTTTTAGTACCCATTTCAGAAGTTTTGTTGAAAATAACTAACCGAGAAATTTGTGTAGCTGGAAGTATCGCAGCTATTTTTTTAGGACTAGATTTTTTAAAGAAACACCAGTTGGGTTTGTAATGAGGAGTTTAGTCGTCAGGTGGATGCGGACTTGCCTTCCGCACTAATATTTTTTTGCAATACGCTTTGAATAACAGGGCTATTTCATTCTCTTGTAGGGGCGGTGCCAAGAGTGCCCGCCCTCTCCGAGTAGAGGGGGTAGGCACGGGGCACTACCCCTGCAAAATCGCAATAGTCCTGAGAATGAAATAGCCCTGCTTTGAATAATAAATTCCAAGAGATCCCCTCACATCCCCCGATCGAAGCATGGTAGTTTTATTGTTGGGAGATAGAAATAGGTACGTAGTTGAGCTTTAGCCTCCTTTAGACGTATAGATAAAGGAGGCTAAAGCCCAACTACGTACCTTTATTTGTTAAGGACAATATTAATTACATTACGATCGCTCGCCAAGCTTGTAAATTAGTAATTTCCGACCTTTGAGTGTGCAATTAATTGTGTCCGGTTGCTTGAAAAACGGTTTGTAGTATTGAAAGGTTGGTTTCTGGCGATCGGTGCTTTAAGGGTTCGATCGCCAGAAACCAAGCGGGGAAAGATATTGAGAGTTATTGAATATGTCTGTTAGTCATTAGCCAGCAGTCATTAGTTGCGATCGTGATTTCTGGGAAAGGATCGCGATAAGGTGAGTCGCTATGCCATAATTGTAAATATCCAGAATTCTTGTAGCGACGCAGCCTACTTCTTCTCTCTTCCCTCTTCCTTCGTCTTTCTTGCTTCTTCCTTCAATCACTAACATCGATTACAAAATCATTGCTAAACTTCCTGATTCCTTCTTTCCTCTTCCTTCGTCTTTCTTCCTTCGTCTTTCTTCCTTCCTCTTTCTTCCTTCTTGCTTCGCCTGATGGAATCCCGCCAACAGCCGAACAGGTTGCACCCGCTTATCGCTCAATATCCTCTAAATTCGTAGCACAAAATTATGAAAATAGCAAACTCAAACCCTTAAGCGAAAAGGAAATTTCTCAGCGCTTGCAAAATTTGCCTAATTGGACTAGAGAAGGTAAAAGTATTAAATATACTCACGAATTTAAAAATTTTGTCGAAGCTGTCAGCTTTGTAAATTGTCTGATTTCCCCCTCAGAAAAAGCCGGTCACCATCCCGATATTGCTATTGCTTACAACCGCGTCACGATAAGTCTCACAACTCACGATGCAGAGGGGCTGACACAACAAGACTTCGATCTGGCCGAGATAATCTCTAAATTAGTTAGCGACTGGATGCCCGGAAATGTTTGTTTAGTAGTGGAAGGTTCTGGATAATGATTTTACTGTACCAAATCGCAAAAAATCAAACAAAAAATCAAGCAAAAAAGTTGTTTTTAATTTTATCATTTTGCTTGTTACTCGGGGAAACGGCTGCTTTCGGGCAATCGGTTATCCCCGCGAATGACGGCACCGGTACTACCATCGTCCCTCAAGGAAATCGACTCGATATTAGCGGTGGTAAACTATCGGGAGATGGGGTCAATCTTTTCCATACTTTCCAACGGTTTGGCTTGAACCAAAATCAAACAGCGAATTTTATTTCCAATCCTAACATCCAAAATATTTTAGGGCGAGTTGTTGGCGGTGAGGCGTCTATAATTAATGGCTCGATCCAAGTTAGCGGTGGCAATTCCAATTTATTTTTAATCAATCCAGCGGGTATTGTTTTTGGCAGTAACTCTCAGTTAAATGTACCCGCATCCTTTACTGCTACAACTGCTAATAGCATCGGTTTTGGTAATAATTTTTTGAACGCGATCGGTTCTAACAACTATCTCAATTTAACAGGAAATCCCAGCAGTTTTGTATTTTCGGATGTGACACCTGCCAGCATTGTGAATCGCGGCAATTTGGCGGTAAAATCATGGCAAAATATAACTTTACTCGGTGGCACGGTTACAAATACAGGTCAAGTTACAGCACCTGGAGGTACAATTAATATCCTTTCAGTAACGGGTCAAAGTGTTGTCCGCATCAGCCAACCAGGATATTTGCTCAGTATAGAAGTCAGCAGCAAAGCATTGAATTCTCAAGGGGAAAATCCCAATACATCCAGCGAGAACTCATCTGCAACTCTTCCAGAATTGCTGACAGGTAAGGGTGAAAAAGTTAATAATGCTTCAGATATTGCTGTTAATAGTGACGGTAGCGTTCAATTAACCAGATCTGCCTCGCAAACTCTCCCTCCTAATAATTTAAGTCAAAATAACAGCGGAACAGCTCAAACATCTCCACAGCCTACTAATACGAGCAATCCCAATCCGCCTGCTAATACCAATAATGGTGCCAGCGCTCCACAACCTACTAATACCAACAATCGCAATCCGCCTGCTAATGACAATAAGGACGATATGCCTCCACAGCTTAATACGGCAAATCTCAATGTCACTCCTAATAATACTAATGTTGTGATGTCCCCACAACCTAATACGGATAATTTAAATTTTCTTCCTAATAATATTCAGGTTCCTTCCAATTTAGCCACTCAATTTTTGCAACAGGGTAACAATCTGCAAAATGCTCTGGCACCCAATATCCAGCCAAATTTTCCTATCAACCAACAGCTTATTCCTAGAGGTTTTCCCGTGCCGATGATGAATAATATCGAGCTGTTGTCTGCGCCTCCGATTATTAATAACTTGCCGACAAATGGGAATATCGATCGCACTTCCATTTTTACCACTAGCCAGTCAAACTCTATTATCAACCAACAGACTAATTCTAATAAAGCTCCAACACTGGCTCCCAACATTCAGGTAATTGATGCTAGCAGTCTTCCCGGCAATCCCCCGATGCTTGCTGCGCCCAATATAACTCAAATGCGGGGGCGCCCCGGGCAGACTCTACCCCCCGGCGTCCCGAATATTCCCAGTGGTGTAGCGAATCCTCCGGCAAATTTGCAGGCAATTGCTAACATCAATTCCATGCTATCTTTAGATATAAACCGAGCTGAGAAATATGCTGACTATTTTGGGAATGGCTTTACCAATCCCAATCTCGGTGCTGAAAATATTCGCGAAACTTTGCTCAAAGTAGCTTCACAAACAGGCAAGAAATCGGCAATTATTTATATTAACTTATTTAGCGATCGAGTAGAATTATTACTGTTCTCTCCCGAAGGTTCGGCGATTAGAAAAACCGTACCGGAAGCCAATCGGCAGAACATCATCAAACTAGCAACGGAATTCCGCGAAGAAATCTTGAATCCTCGGAATCTGAACACCACCAGCTACAAAGCATCCGCTCAAAAACTTTACAGTTTGCTGATTGCACCTTTAGAAACAGACTTGCAGGAACAAAATATCAATACGCTGTTATTTTCACTGGATACCGGTTTGCGGAGTCTCCCCTTAGCTGCTCTTTATGACGGCAAACAATTCCTGGTGGAAAAATATTCTCTCAGTCTAATCCCCGCTATTTCGCTTACCGATACCCGCTATGTATCGCTACAAAATGCCTCTGTTTTAGCAATGGGAGCCGCTCAATTCGATCGGTTAGATCCCCTACCAGCAGTGCCAACAGAACTATCTACTATTGTAGATTTGTGGCAGGGTAAATCTTTCTTGAACGAACAATTTACCCTGAATAACCTGAAATCCCAACGCAGTAGAAATCCATATCAAATAATTCATTTAGCAACTCACGGCGAGTTTAAACCGGGAGCAGCGAGCAACTCTTTTATTCAACTGTGGGATGGAAAACTGCAATTAGATCAACTCAGAAATTTGGGGTGGAACAATCCACCTGTGGAGTTGTTGGTACTATCAGCTTGCCGCACAGCACTCGGAGACGAAAAAACGGAAATGGGTTTTGCTGGCTTGGCATTTCAAGCAGGAGTTAAGTCGGCTTTAGCGAGTTTGTGGTATGTTTCTGATGAAGGTACGTTAGCATTGATGAGCGAATTTTACCATCAATTAAAAACAGCTCCGATCAAAGCTGAAGCTCTCAGAGCAGCGCAAATAGCTATGATCCAAGGTCAAGTTCGGATCGAAAATGGAGTTTTGCGGGGCCCTTTTGTTGCAGCCAAACGGGGAGGGCAAAATAGCCAGCAAGCCATCGGAGAGATGGCAGGTAATGGCGATTCCCTACCCGCCGGGAACCCATTACGGGAAGATAGCTTGACTGCACAAAATCTCACTCATCCCTATTTTTGGTCGGCTTTTGCAATGATTGGTAGTCCTTGGTAATCCAGGTGAAATGAAATTCGATCGCGATTGTAAAATCTTAAATCTCAAATTATCTAAAATCCGCTCTTCATCCGAATAATTCATCTCTCTATTCTCTCTCTCTCTGTGTCCTCTGCGCCCTCTGCGGTTCAATCATTCCGATCCAGCAGAATTTAATATTAAATATTGAGAAACCCAGTTTATTCGCAAACCGGGTTTCTCAATGTTAGGTCAAATTTGGCGCATTAAATGCACGGTGCTGTTTACTGGGAAAAAGTCACAAAATCCAGAGCAGTAATAGCATTACTGGCTCCGAAAATATTAGCTACAACCTGCCCAGTAGAGGCTATTTGCAGGACTGTGCCGTTCGCAGTCGAGTTAATTTGCAACTGAGCAAAACTCAAGCCCCCACCTAAAGCAAACTTATCGATTCCTACTTCAAAATTAAGGACAGTATCGATACCGCTGTTGTCATTTAACACAAAACGATCGCTCCCAATACCTCCAATTAAAGTATCCTCGCCCGCACCGCCAAACAGCCAGTCATCTCCTGCACCGCCGTTGAGAATGTCGTTATCTGTTCCTCCGTAGAGAGTGTCGCTACCGTCAGATCCGTTGAGGGTATCTTGGCCTTCATTGCCATATAACAAGTCGTCGCCGTTGCCACCGTCCATGCACTCTTGCTGGCCGTTAGCACCCACGGAGACATCTTGGTTATCGTCGCGATCGCCATACATGGTATCGTTGCCATCATCGCCGCACATAATATCGCTGCCGCCATCGCCGTACATCAAGTCATCGCCGGCATCTCCGTGCACCAAATCGTCATCCTTGCCGCCGCGAACAGTATCGTTACCCTCTCCGCCGCCGAGAGAGTCGGAACTCTCACCGCCGTTGAGATAGTCGTTACCCTTGCCCCCAAACAGCAAATCGCGGCCGTTGGCGTCGCTGACTAATTCGTTTTGCAAGCCGCCGTAAAGCGAATCCTCTCCCTCGTCCCCGACAAGGGTGTCGGAACCGAGTTCGCCCCAAATCAGGTCATTGTCTTTGCCGCCGTAAACTAAGTCATTGCCTTTTCCGCCAAAAATGCTGTCGTTACCGCTGCCGCCGCCGATGATGTCGCCGCTATCGTTGCCGAAAATTAAGTCGCCTTCATCAGTAGCAATTGTGGTGCCAACAGCAGTACCGTAGTCGCCGACGATGGTATCAGAACCTTGATTGCCGTAGAGAGTGTCGGAAGCAGTTTCGCCAAAAACGCGATCGCCCCCTTTGCCTCCATAGGCCAAATCCCGGCCGTTGCCACCTAGCAAAGTATCGTCGCCTTCTTGGCCGAACAGTACGTCATTGCCATTGCCTCCAAACAGCAAATCTTGACCGTCTGGGTCGCTATCTAGGGAGTTGAGGACACCACCAAACAGGGAATCGTTACCGCTGTCGCCGTAGAGGCTGTCACGGCCCTTATCGCCGAAGATCGCGTCGTCTTCTTTGCCACCGTAGGCGATGTCTGGGCCTTTGCCGGCGAAAACGATGTCGTTGCCTTGACTGCCAGCGATCGCATCTCCTCCTTCGCCACCGAAAATCAGATCGGCTTCGTTACCAGTCAAGTCGATGTTGTTGCCGTTGTCGCCGACGATCGTATCTTCACCGCGATCGCCCGACAATAAGTCCGCACCGCGATCGCCAAAAATGCGATCGTTTTGTTTCCCTCCAAACACCACATCATTTTCTTTGCCAGCGTAAACGATATCGTTGTCTCGATCGGCCGCGATGAAGTCTGCCCCTTGGTCTCCGAAGACAATATCAGCGCCGTCTTCACCTAAAACTATGTCGTTTCCAGCTTCGGCAAGAAACAGTTCGTTAGTGTCGTTCCCGCCTAAATAGTCGTCTCCGGGAGTGCCGAGGATCGTGTTTTGGATGTCGGTGAGTTCTACGGCGTTAGAGTCGAAGTTGAGTATTTGCCCTGCCTGCGGTTGGATAAATGTAATCGGAGGCAGCAGGGGTAAGGGGTCGCAATCGCAGTCCGTCTCAGGTACGGTTACTGGCCCGATAGGCGGGGGTGTGGGTGTCGGTGTCGGTGTCGGTGGCTGCGGGATTTCTGGTGTGGGGGTGGGTACCGGTGTGGGCGTGGGTGCCTGTATCGGTGTGGGTGTGGGCGTCGGTTGCCGAATTGGCGTGGGTGTTGGCGGTATGGGTGTGGGCGTCGGCGTCGGCGTCGGCGGGACAGGTGCGGCCAAAATTGAGATAGTTGCCGCAGTAGGACTGCCTAGGCTGCGGCTGTCTGTGACGCCGTAGGTAAAGGTGGTACCCGTGAAGTTGCCCGATGCCTGGAAGAACAATTGGTTAATCGAAGCAGGCGTCAGGATCTGACCGATCGTAATTGGAACTCCGCCGCTGGCTGGATCGCCTAAGAACAGACGGCCTTGAGCTATTGGTGGCAGGGTTTTGATGTCGAAGGAGGCGATCGTATCGCTTGGATCGGGGTCTCGTCCGGCTAGTCCGGGCACAGTAATCGTGCTGCTGGGGGCCGCCGAGGTATTGGCATTAAATGGTACCGGCGGTTGGTTAAGTACGATCGGCAGTGCGGAGACAGTAGCAACGGCCGCGCTGGTAGCACCGAGGTTGTCGGTGGCGCTGTAGGTGAAGTTTGCCCCTTTAAAATCGGTGCCCGCCTGGAAGAACAACTGAGTAATTTGAGCTGGCGTCAGGACTTGACCGGCTGTAACTCGTACTCCCCCGTTGGCCGGATCGCCCAAGAACAGCACGCCTTCATTAGTTGGCGGCAGAGTCTCAATTTTGAAAGAAACCACAGTGCCGTCGTCCGATCCTCCGAGTCCGGGGATGTTGATAGCGCTACCGGGTAACAAGCTGACGCTGGCGTTGTTAGCAACCGGGGGTAGGTTAACCGGAGGCGGGAACAGGGATGCAGTAGCGGGGGCCGGACTGGGCAACCCGGTGGTGTCTGTCGCGCTGTAGGTAAAGCTGGCCCCTCTGAACGCGCCTGTGGCCCGGAAGAATAGTTGGTTGATTTGCGTTGGGGTGAGGACTTGACCTGGTGTAATTGCCACTCCGCCGTTAGCCGGATCGCCCAAAAATAGGACGCCTTGGTCTGCGGGGGGCAGAGTGTCGATCTTGTAAGAAGCGATCGGGCTATCCGGGTCGTTTGCTATCAGCCCCGTGAGGTTGATGGTGGCGTTCGGCGCTACAGGAGAGTTGGTATTGACTGGTACCGGCGGTTCCTTGACCTGCAGCGGAATTAGGGCAACGGTAGCTGCGAGACTCCGATCTCCTCGATCGTCCGTGCTGCTGTAGGTAAAGTTTGCCCCTGTAAAAGTGCCGGTGGATCGGAAGAACAACTGGCTGATTTGAGCCGGCGTCAGGACTTGACCGGCTGTAATCGCTACTCCGCCGTTAGCCGGGTCGCCCAAGAACAGTACGCCTTCATTTGTTGGAGGCAAAGTGTCGATCGTGAAGGAAACCACAGTGCCGTCTGTGTCTGTTCCTCCCAAGTTCGCCAGCCTGACAGCGCTGTTTCGCCCCAGAGTGACGTTATCGTTTTCTGCTGTAGGGGGGATGTTGCGGCGCGGCGTCGTGCTGACACTGGTGGTCACCGTGGCATTAGGATCGGAACCGTCGTTGTTTCCCGGGGTGGGGTCAGAAGTGACTGAACTGCTCCGAGCCGTGTTTTTGACGCTAGTCAGGGTTGTTGGGGCGATAAAGCCGATCGTCCGATTGACTGTAATGCCATTGGCGATCGCAATAGCAGGAAAGGTAACAATCCCTGTGGTTGGGTTGTAAATCCCGCCGTCGGATGCCGTGACTCCTGTCAAGCCGGGAATGATGCTGTCAGTAATCGTGACGCCTTCTGCGGGACTCGGGCCCTTGTTGGCTGTGCTAATGGTGTAGGTGACTGTGGTTCCAGCAGTGGCGATCGTCTGCCCGCTTTTGGTTGTCACCACATCGGCCACAGCACCGAGGGTAGTGCTGACAGTGGCAGTAGGATCGGAACCGTCGTTGTTGCCCGGGGTGGGGTCAAGAGTCGTCGAGGTGCTCCGAGCCGTGTTTTTGACGCTAGTCAGGGTTGTGGGGGCGATAAAGCCGATCGTCCGATTGACTGTAATGCCATTGGCGATCGCAATCGCAGGAAAGCTGACAACCCCCGTAGCTGCGTTGTAGGTGCCGCCGTCGGATGCCGTGACTCCCGTCAAGCCGGGAATGATGCTGTCAGTAATCGTGACGCCTTCTGCTGTGCTCGGGCCGTTGTTTGCCGTGCTAATTGTGTAGCTGACTGTGGTTCCAGGATTGGCGCTCGCGGGCCCACTTTTCCTAGTTACCACATCGGCCACAGCACCGATCGAAGTGCTGACAGTGGCATTAGGACTTGTGCCGTCGTTGTTGCCAGGGGCCGGGTCGGGAGTCGTCGAGGTGCTCCGAGCCGTGTTTCTGACGCTAGTCAGGGTAGTTGGGGCGATAAAGCCGATCGTCCGAGTGACTGATACGCCGCTGGCGATCGAAATACCGGGGAAACTGACAATCCCTGTAGCCGCGTTGTAGGTGCCGCCGTCGGATACCGTGATTCCCGTCAAGCCCGGAATGATGCTGTCAGTAATCGTGACGCCTTCTGCCGGACTCGGGCCGTTGTTGGCTGTGGCGATCGTGTAGCTGACTGTGGCACCGGGAATGGCGAGCGTCGATCCGCTTTTGGTTGTTACCACATCAGCGCTGGGCGTGATGCTGGTAGAAACAGATGAGTTGGTGGTACTGCCGTCTTGATTGGTGGTACTGCCGTCGTTGTTGGTGCCGATCGGGTCGGGAGTCGTCGAGGAGCTCCGAGCCGTATTTCTGATTGAGGTCAGGGTACCTGGGGCGACAAAGCCGATCGTCCGATTGACTGATGCGCCACTGGCGAGTGCAATCCCAGGGAATGTAACAATCCCGGTAACTGGGTTGTACGTACCGCCGTCCGATGCCGTGACTCCCGTCAAGCCGGGAACGATGCTGTCAGTAATCGTGACGCCTTCTGCCTGACTCGGGCCGATGTTGGCTGTGGCGATCGTGTAGCTGATTGTGCGACCGGCCGTAGTAGCGGTGGGCCCACTTTTGGTGGTAACAACATCGGCAATAGCTCCGAGCGTAGTGCTGACACTGGACTCAGGGTTTGTGCCGTTGTTGTTGCCTGGGGTGGGGTCGGGAGTCGCCGAGGAGCTTGTTGCCGTGTTTTTGATTGAGGGGAGGGCGACTGGGGGCACAAAGCCGATCGTCCGATCGACTGTAACGCCACTGGCGATCGCAACAGCAGGGAAGCTGACAATCCCCGTAACTGCGTTATAGGTGCCACCGTCCGATGCCGTGACTCCCGTCAAGCCCGGAATGATGCTGTCAGCGATCGTGACGGCTTCTGCTTGGCTCGGCCCGTTATTGACTGTCGTAATTCTGTAGCTGACAGGGGTTCCAGGCAGCGCACCCGTCGGCCCGCTCTTAATTGTTACCACATCAGCGATCGGCGTAATAGTCGTGACAACAGTGGAATTCGTGGGAGTGCCGTCTTTATTTGTGGTACTGCCGTCGTTGGTGCGGGGAAAGGGGTCGGGTGTCTCCGAGCTGCTGCGAGCCGTGTTGCTGATTGAAGTACGGGTCGGTGGGGCGACAAAACTGATAGTGCGGTTAACTGTTGTACTGATGGCTAGGGATTGCAGCACCGGGAAGGTGACAATCCCTGTAGCCGGATCGTAAGTGCCGCCGTCCGATGCCGAGACTCCAGTCAAACCCGGAACAATGCTGTCAGTGACGATCGCGTTGAGAGCGGGGTCTGGCCCCAGGTTGGCTGTGGTCAGGACATAGGTAATCGTTGACCCGGCCACAGAAGTGACGGGGCCGCTTTTGGTAGTAACGAGATCGGCAACAGTAGGGGAGATAGTAGTCTGTTGTTGACCTATGAACGTTGAACCGTCGTTGTTGCTGAGATCGGGGTCGAAAGTGCTGGCACTGCTGAATGCGGTGTTGGTTAAGCTGCTGCCAGGATTTAGACTTGGGGGTAAAGCAACTGACAAGGTGTAGGTGACGCTTTGATTGACACCGAGAACGGGAATTCTCGGCCAGGTGACGTTCCGCGTCGTGCTTGAGTAAAGGCCGCCCCCACTGATCTGGCGAATGGGATTGGCTCCGCCGACAGGAACGAGTTCCGGAGGCAATTCGTCTTGAACCAAAACTTGTTCAGCCGGCGATGTCCCCTTGTTAGTAGTAGTGATGGTGTAGGTAATACTGCCAGCACCTGGTTTGATGAACTGCGGGCCACTTTTGATGGTGGCCACATCAGCAGAGATGGTGGGAGTAGGATTGACAGTCTCGATGGCAAGGTTGCGAATTTCGTGGAAGTTGCTTGCAACTCCCGTGGAACTTGCAAAACCAAATTTGAAATTAGGCGGTATGGCTCCGTTTTCAGTTGCTAGATTTGGGATGTCAATCAGAGTTTCATTCGCGCCGGTGAACAAGTCGTCGCCATTCAGGTCTAGGGCAATAGTGAGCCTGTTGGGAGTTGCTGAATTTGAGGGGGCTAGGGTAATTTGAATCCTTCTTTTGGCTGCATCTCGAGTGGTAGTGACACTATTGTTGAAGTCATAAGTACCGCCAGCATCTAAAAAGTCAATACTTTTGGGGATGTTGTCGATACCTATGGGAGAGATCGCGTTTGTTAAAAATCGATAACTATCTGCTTGACGACCCCTGAGAGTGATGGAATCAGGTCTGTAGCCTTCGAGAGTTGAACCAGGAATGGTACCATTTACTGCTCCACCAACACGTCCTTCCGTATCATTAGAAAAATTCCCAAACTCATCCAGTCCAATGCCCAAATAACCTCCCACCAATCCGGGTTGGCTGCCATTGGTGTTGTTGGCATACCCCAGAGAACCACCAAAGCCTCCTGCTGCTGTAGGGCTAGCTGACCCGTCAATCAGGAAGAAGCTAATGCCGTCCCCTGGCTGCGGGCTGATAAAACCGTTTGGGCCTTGGAGAGTAGTGCCGTTGTAAGCAAAGAAATCGAAGGTAATTTTCAGACCCTCTGTGGAGGGTATGGGGTTGTCGTAGAGAACAAAGGCTGGCAGTCCCACACCGTTGGTCGTCAATTGCAAAGCCCCAGAGGGTGGTACATCGCCACCCAAACCGGGAAGTATCCCAGATGAACTTCCTCCGGTGATACCGGGAATCCTTTGCCTGTTGGCTTCAAAGACTGAGCTGGGGTCGAATACCCTGCCGTCTTGTCCTCGGTAGAGCCAAGGCCCCCTGACTGTGGCGTTCCTAAATGTTTCGTTGACTAAGGTACCGAGGACTCCGCTGTATGCCTCCAGCACCTCTTGCTCAACGGCAATTTTCGCGCCTATTTCTCCTGTGGCAAATTCTAATTCCCAATTGCCACCGAGTGCCGCACTCCCTACCAAGCCTGTGGAAGCTGCAATCTCTCTACCAGTAATTTCACTGAGCCGCCGCACGAAGGCCCGGCCGCTTTCCCCGGCGGCTCCCCGGCAAGCCAATAACAAGATATTTCCTCTCTCGCTGAGGGAGTTTCCCCACTGCTGCAACAAATGGCTGTAGGTTTCTAAGTTGTCGCTGCACAGTTCTACTGACCCGAGTTGTACTCTGGCTTCTTGGCCGTGAGCAACTATTTGAAGGCTGTCTAAATCGCTGCAATTAGCAAGAATTCTAGTAATTCGATCGACTCCATCCCGCATCGAGTCCAGTAAAAATACCTCTGTATCCGCTGTTGCTCCTCTTGCCAAGCTGTCACTATTCTCTACTCTGGCATCGATGAACAGTATATTTTTTACATTCCCGGGGCCTACCGACTCGGTCGATCGCAAAAATTCTCTCTCTAGGTGTTCAATTTCCGCGCCACCACCAATTTTTGGAGACAGGAAAGACCAGTCTGCGTTGATTTTTTTTATGGGTTGTTCCTGAGTATGAGTTGCTGTTGTTCGGGAATTTTTGCCAACAATGCTGGTCGTATCACCTGCTTTTTGTTGGCTCAGAAAAATTGGTTTGTTGCCGATGCTTTTCATGATATGATTACCTCGTTGATTGTGTATAATATACCCATTAAAAGGTGATAATTATCACCTTGTAACAAAGGTTTAATTGAGATTTAGACGCTCTGTTGTTTGACTGTTAGAAATCAAAACTGTTCGGCTATCGCTGTTTCTTACCCGGATATCGCCCTCGTATCCATGATAGTTGGGGGACGAAAGAGAGTTTCTTTCCCTCCTTTTTTGAGGGGGTTGGCCGGAGCTTTTTGGGTGCATCTGGCACAAGGCAAATATATCCGTAGGGGCAAAGCATGACCGCAATCAATATGGAATTATAGCCTTTCTCAAAAAGATGAGGTATAACTGACAGCTTATATAACCACTTAAACCAAGAAGGGCCCAAGCCCAACAACGTACCTCATCTTTGTGAGAACCGCTATATAACTAATAACTTATATGCGGTCATGCTTCTTCAGGCTTCAAAAACCAGATGCACCCAGCTTTTTTAACTGAAACGGATTGCCTTAGAAATAGCAACAGCCGGATTTTTACCAGCAAAATTTTTGCTATCTTGCTATTGGATAGCATGGGAAATACAGCCGATTTAAGGTCGATCGACTACACTTCGGAACCCGTCATTACCTGTACGGAGACACCGCCCAGGAGCGAAACCTGTTTTTTCTACTTTTTGACCAGCAAAAGTGCTGTATCGCCTGCGCGAGGGCTGAGACTGGACAGTTTAAACCCTCATAAAAACACTCGGTAAGTGGGAAACGAGCGAGTCTTTAGACCTGAGAGGAAAACTCCAAGAGCGATTTCAATCGCCTTGAATCCCCCTTGCGGGGTAGAGGGGTATGGTTGCCCCTCTGTGGAGATATGGTTGTCTCCGAATCCCTTTCGGGTAATGTTAGCTTCGCCCAAGGTTATAAGAGCTTTTTAGACCTGCAACACTGTTTCAGTGACTTTAAAACTGTTTAATTGCAGATGACAGAGCAAGGGACTAGCGAGAGCATTCCAGGGTGTCGTGACTCAAATAACGTAGTCAGTTAAGACTTAGGCCCGTCAGAATAGCTTGTAATTTCTTACAAGCTCAGTGGCGTTGACTCCCTGAGTTCCTGACAATCTATAGCGGTTATCAGAAAGATGAGGTATGTTGTTGGGATGCGAGCCCTGACAGCTTATATAACCCTTAAACCAATTCGTGTCATGCCAATTTAATGTGAAGTTGCATATATTCCGATCCCCCTCGCATCCCCCCGATAGTCGGGGGACTTTGAAATGACTCTTGTCCCCCCCTTATTAAGGGGGGTTAGGGGGGATCGGATTTCGGATTTCGGATTTCTATGCAGCCTCATAAAAAATTCGTGTCAGTCAATTTGAGATTTTAGACTTCGACTTCACTCCGTCGAACGATTTTAGATTTTAGATTGACTCTAAAGATGAATCTGGGAGCTATAACTTTAGTCTAAAGTCTAAAATTTTGGGCTGCTCGCGACTTGAGTCGGGGGCTTGTCTGCATTGTTTTTGGGCGGTGTAATTTAATTGAAATCGGCATACCCTGTATCGACGAGGCGGATTAAAAATTTATGACTTGCAGTCTAGTTAGTGACAACAATCCAGGTTTGAGACTGCGTTCATCTGCGATCGCCAAAAATAGAATATTGTTACCCACAAGCAACTTCTCAAAATTTCAACTTAGAGTCTTCGAGCAGATTTCTGTTTAAGGTAAATGCTCGAGACAATTGTTAGTGCTGAATTTTTCATGATGTTTTCGAGAAATCGATTTACAGATTTGCTGGTAAGCTATTTGCGATTTTCTTGGCTCTCCCCCAGTTACGCCCAAGAGAGTAGAAACCCTCTTTATTCCTAGCTAGATTTTTTGCAACCCAACCAAGATTTACAATCTAAATCTGGTTTCTGAGCGCAAGTCATCAACTAGAAAAATACCGATCGCCATCCGCTAGTTAGGGCCAATTTAACCCAGCAATACTGCTCGATTAGGTTTTAATTACTTAGTTTGGGCGCGGCTAGTCCCAAAAAAGCTTCAACAACAACCCTTCCACGTAAGTACATATTAACTGATGGATTACTACCTCAGCAAATATTTGCATACACCAACCCCAATACAACCTATATCTTTTCAGAACGAACGTCAAGAGTTCTGGCTTGATAGTACCGACAATCTTGACAGGGCCCAGAAGGATTGACTGCACAGCGAATGTAATTAGAGCGAGCGTTATACTCGCAAGTGATATCGCCGATCGGATAACCGAGGCCTTCTACGTAAGTGCGATCGCCCATTGCTAGTTCACTTCGTAGGGGTCTATTTGCTACCACCCGCCTGGCCGCTGCAATTCTCTCGCTGGCTTGCCTTTCGGCAGAGCGCATCACCCACAAAGACACCAGGGACGGAGCTAAACCTATGAAAATAATCAGGATAACTGTAAACACATTTTCAGAGCTTTTGTGAATAATCTTTTTATTTATTTACACGATCCCGAAGCTAAAATCATCGGGCAACAGACGGTTTTCAATCAGGAAAGTTCCCAGTGAAATCTCAAACTATGCCGCCCGTGCGTTAACCGTTTGCTGGTAAGGGTTGTTGTAATAGGTTCGTAGTGAGGAATGCGAGTCCTTTCTAAATCAGAGGACTCGCATTCCTCACTACGAACGGTAATAGGTTCGTAGTGAGGAATGCGAGTCCTTTCTAAATCAGAGGGCTCGCATTCCTCGCTACGAAGGGGAGATGGATTAAACTTTAGCAACCTGGGCCGCTAAATCCATTACCGCACCGGAAGCCTCCACCTTAGCAACATCAAGCAAAGTCTTCAAAACCGAATCGGGATTCAAACTAATTGAATCAATTCCCAACTCAACCAAGAAGCGAGCAAACTCAGGATAATCGCTGGGTGCTTGGCCGCAAATTCCAATCTTGCGATCGTACTTTTTGGCGGCTTTAATGGCAATTTCCACCATCCGCTTCACAGCTTCATTGCGTTCGTCAAAGATGTGGGCAACTAAGGCAGAATCCCGATCTAATCCTAATGTTAGCTGAGTTAAGTCGTTAGAGCCGATCGAGAATCCGTCAAACACCCTGGCAAATTCGTCAGCAAATATGACATTGCTGGGCAATTCGCACATCACGTACACCTGCAAGCCATTTTCACCCTTGACTAAACCGTGTTTTGCCATCTCAGCCAACACTTTGCGGCCTTCCTCCGGCGTGCGACAAAACGGAATCATCGGAATCACATTTGTCAAGCCCATTTCGTCGCGAACGCGCTTCAATGCCTTGCATTCCAAAGCATAAGCTTCGCGGTAATTCGGGTCATAATAACGAGAAGCGCCGCGCCACCCGATCATCGGGTTTTCTTCCTTCGGTTCAAACTGCCGCCCTCCCAGCAGATTAGCATATTCGTTGCTCTTGAAATCGCTCATCCGCACGATGACAGGATTGGGATAAAAGGCGGCGGCGATGGTGGCAATTCCGCGGGCTAGTTTGTCGGTAAAGAAATCGGGTTTGTGTTTGTAAAGTGCTGTGAGTTTGGCAATTTGGCGCTTGACTGATGTGTCGGTCAATTCGTCAAAGTGAATCAGTGCCAAGGGATGCGCTTTGATGTGGTTGGCGATGATGAATTCTAGCCGCGCTAACCCTACGCCATCGCAAGGAATTGCTGACAAACCAAAAGCTTCTTCTGGGTTGCCGACATTCATTAAAATTTGAGTGCGGGTGCGGGGCAAATTGTCGATCGCAGTTTCTTTAATTTCAAACGGCACTAAACCAGAATAAACTTTGCCTTCCTCTCCTTCGGCACAAGAAACAGTAATTTCTTGATTGTTTTGCAAGACTTTGGTACCGTCGCCGGTGCCGACAATGGCGGGGATTCCCATTTCCCGGGCAATGATCGCAGCATGGCAAGTACGGCCGCCGGAATTGGTGACAATCGCGCTGGCTTTTTTCATGATCGGTTCCCAATCCGGGTCAGTTTTGTTGGTAACAAGAACTTCCCCTGCTTCAAAGTCAGCGATTTGGTGAACGTCTAAAATTACGCGGGCTTTACCTTGTCCGATAGCTTCACCAACGGCACGCCCTGTTGCCAAAACTGCGCTGGAACCTTGCAATTTGTAGTTGCGTAAAACTGTAGCAGATTTTTGTGATTGTACTGTTTCCGGCCGCGCTTGGACGATGAATAGTTCGCCTGTATTGCCATCTTTTGCCCACTCGATGTCCATCGGCGTGTAGGTGCCGCGGACTTGAGAGTAGTGTTCTTCTATCTGTACGGCCCAACGTGCTAGTTGCAGAATTTCTTCATCGTTAAGGGCGTATTTGCCGCGTTCTGCTGGGGCTACCGAGAGGTTTTTGGTGTATTTGGAACCGCCGAGATCGTACACCATTTTGATGTCTTTGGTGCCGAGGCGTTTGTCGAGAATTGGGCGGAAACCTTGTTTTAATGTGGGTTTAAAAACTAGGTATTCGTCGGGATTTACTGCTCCTTGAACGATGTTTTCTCCTAATCCGTAGGCGGCGGTGATTAAGGCGGCATTTTTGAAGCCGGTTTCGGTGTCGATGCTGAACATGACGCCGGAGGATGCTAAGTCCGATCGCACCATTTTCTGCACGCCGACGGATAAGGCGACTTCAAAGTGGTCGAAACCTCGCTGTTGGCGGTAAGAAATCGCTCTGTCGGTGAAGGTGGAGGCGAAGCATTTGTGGCAGCATTGGAGGACGCTGGTGCAGCCGTGGACGTTGAGGTAGGTTTCTTGCTGTCCGGCGAAACTGGCGTCTGGTAAGTCTTCGGCGGTGGCGGACGAACGGACTGCTACGTCTGTACTGTCGCCGTAGCGATCGCACAGTCGATCGTAAGCATCTGCGATCGCCGCTTGCAAGTCTCGCGGAAACGGTGTATCGAGAATTAACGCCCGCGCTTGCTTCCCTTTGATGCGGAGGTTCTGGAGATTTTCTACGTCTAAATCGGCAAAGATTTCGCGCAATTTTGCTTCTAAACCCGCTGACTCGATGAAGTACCGATAAGCGTATGCTGTAGTTGCAAATCCATTGGGGACGCTGACTCCTTTGGGGGTTAACTGTTGAATCATTTCCCCCAATGAAGCATTTTTACCCCCTACTAATGGGATGTCGGCTATCCCGACTTCATCAAACCACAATATTAAGGCTTTTTCTTTGGGAATTAAAACTTGTTTTTCTTGAATTGCTAATTTTTCTGGCATTATTTTTTTCCTCAATTTCAGCTCAGTTCGCTCAGAGAATTTGAGATTTGATATGTGAGATTTACTCCACCACAGATGAATCTGCTAGCTTGAACAAGAGTCTAAAATTTTGCGCTGCTGGCGACTCGTTTTGGGAGCCTGTCTCCGTTTTTTGGTGGGATAAAAGGACGGTAAACCAAGGACGGTCATTTTTTTAATGTCGTTCTGTTTCGCCAACTGTTTCGCCAATTATCGGATGTTTCGAGAGGCGGTATCCACCCGAGTTTTTGATTGCCTCTATTTCAATATTATAACTTTTTTCCTAAATGGCAATACCCCAAGGGAAGATTTATTTAATAAATTGCAAATAGTAAAGAAATGGCAGTGGGGAGTTTCTGTAAGCTATCATAAAAAAGAGGAGTAAAAATGTGAACATCAAAAATAATTCCTACCGTTTTTTGGGCGGGCGCAGTGGTGCGGGGATACCGCTCGGATTGTGTTGGTAGTGTAAAGGGAAACCAAGGGGCCGTTGCCGGGGGCGATCGGCTGCCGGGGGCGATCGCCCAAAAAACACAACACCAAGCAGCTTCGTTTACCTCAAAAAACCTAGCTTCTAAAAACTGTAAAAGTTTGACCTCTAATTGAGTTGACGTACTTGGAGCAAAAACACAGTCGATGTAGAGCATTGTAGTTATTGAACAAAAAATATCTTGTTTTTTATAACCGAGATTTTTGGCATTCAATTATTTTTATGCTATAATAGTTAGCTCGACTGCCTTACGATCATTAACAAGGTATATGATATCAGTTTTGAGCTCAACCGCAAAGCGAAACGGCTTTAAGGTTCTCCTGGTCGAAGACAATCAAGCCGAAGCAGATCTAATCGAAGAATTGTTATTAGAAACAAATGTCAGCCGAGCCGAACCCCAAAGGCTGTCAGTAAGCTGTACAGACCGTCTCAGCAAAGCGCAGCAAATTTTGCTCGGCGAACATTTTGATGTGATTTTACTTGACCTTTCGCTGCCAGACAGCCAAGACATAAGTACAATTGTTAACATACAAGAATACAGCCTCAATACTCCGATCGTCGTACTGACGGCGCACAACGATGAAGAACTCGCCGTGCAGTCAATCCAAGCAGGAGCTCAGGATTATCTAGTCAAGCGAAAAATCGACAGCGAGGTGTTAATGCGATCGCTCCGCTACGCAGTTGAGCGGCAGCACAACCAAGAAGCTTTGCAAAAAAGTGAAGCAAAATATCGCTCCGTAGTCGAAAATTCCCTCGTCGGAATTGCGATTATTGCTCCTCCAGTTTCCCTCTCAGAACCCACACAATGCCAGTGGTTGGAAGTTAACGATGCTTTGTGCAATTTGCTGGGATACGAGCGCCAAGAACTTTTGCACGGAAATTGGGAACAGTGGGGCTATCCTGAAGACTGGCAGGCTAGTTTAGAGCAGTTAAATAAAATTTTTGCCGGGGAGAGCGAAGGCTATATTTTAGACAAAAGATGGCGCAAAAAAGATGGAAAAATAGTTTATACTCGGGTTTCCCTGCGCTGCATCCGGGGCCGCGACGGCTCGATCGACCGGATGATTAAAGTAATTTTGGACGTGAGCGACCGCTATCACTACGAAGCCGAACTAAAAGCATCAGAAGAGTTTTTAAATCACACGATTAATGCTACTCCTGACCCAATTTTTGTCAAAGACGAGCAACATAGGTGGGTTGTACTAAACGATGCTTTTTGCGAATTGATGGGAAAAGGGCGATCGGAACTTATAGGTAGGTCGGGATACGAGTTTTTGGGCGCAGCACAAGCCAAAGTTTTTGAGCAACAAGACGAGCAAGTATTGCAAAGAAGTATTCCCAAACAAACGGAAGAGACTTTTACAGATAGCGCAGGTCAAGAACGCATTATATCTACCAAAAAAACAGTTTTTAATAAAGCTAACGGCACTAAAATGTTGGTCGGAATCATGCGAGATGTGACCGAATACAAGCGCCAACAAATAGCATTGCAGGAAAGCGAAGCTCGATTTAAGATAATCAGCACCAACGTGCCGGGAATGATTTATCAATACAGGCTTTATGTGGATGGCAAAACATCTTTTACTTATGTTTCTTCTGGGAGTTGGCAGCTCTACAATTTAAGACCTGAAGAAATAGAAGAAAATGCCAGCTTGGCTTTTGCTACAGTTCACGCCGATGACATCTCAGACTTGCATCGAACGATCGCAACTTCAGCGGCGAGTCAGGAATCTTGGCAGCACCAGTGGCGACAAGTTACGGGAGAACGAGTGAAATGGCTGCAAGGCGCGGCTAAGCCCTCCAAGCAAGCCAATGGGGATATAGTTTGGGACGGTTTGGTGATGGATGTCACCGAATTAAAACAAACACAACAAGAGCGCGATCGCTTCTTTAGCATTTCGCTAGATTTACTTTGCATTGCAGGTTTTGACGGCTATTTCAAACGCTTAAACCCTGCTTGGTCAAATGTATTAGGTTACAGCCGAGACGAACTTCTAGCCAAACCTTTTATAGAATTCGTGCATCCAGAAGACAGAGCAATAACTATAGCTGAATTAGAAAAACTTCAAAATTCTCACCCCGTTATTAACTTAGAAAACCGCTGTATTTGCCCAGATGGTACTTATAAATGGCTGTCGTGGACGGCATCACCTTTTGCTGAAGAAAGTTTAATTTATGCAGTTGCCAGAGATATTACATTGAGCAAGCAAGCTGAAGCTGAATTGCGTAAAAGCGAAGCCACTAATCGCGCTCTTTTAAACGCGATACCCGATATGATATTCCGCTGTCGCGCCGACGGCACTTTTGTAGACTTCAAACCCGCAAAAGATATCCAAACCCTGATACCGGAAAACATATTTATTGGTCAAAAAGCACAAGACATCTTGCCTGCTGCCTTTGCTAAAAAAATCTTGTCCGGCAATCAACAAGCGATCGAGATCGGCGAGATTCAAGTTGTAGAATATCAACTGCCAATTCAGGATGTACTGTGCGATTTTGAAGCGAGAATAGTCTTCTGTACGGATGACGAAATTATTGCGATCGTCCGGGACATCACCAGCCGCAAGCGTTTTGAGTCAAAACTCCAGCGACAAGCAGCAGCAATGGCTGCCGCTTCCGAAGGTATCGGTATTGTCAATGCCAGCGGAGAGCTGATTTATGCCAACGCAGCTAAACTCAAAATCTACGGTTACAATGCCCTAGAAGAAATATTGGGTAAAAGTTGGAAAATATTTTATGAAGGTGCAGAACTCGCAAGGTTTGAGCGGGAAATTATGCCGACTTTAGCGCGCCAAGGTTATTGCAGCACAGAAGCAGTAGGCTGCCGCCGCGATGGCTCTCAATTCCCTCAAGAAGTCTCGCTGACAGTCCTGCCTGAGGGCGAAATAATTTGCATTGTTCGCGATATTGCTGAGAAAAAGAAAGCAGAAGCAGATTTGGAAGATAGCAAGCGGTTCGGCGATCGCATTGCTGAGGCAAGTCCTAATATTTTGTATGTTTACGACTTGATAGAACAAAAAAATATTTATGCGAATGCTTCTATCTCTCAGATTATTGGCTATACAGTAGATGAGATTCAGGCAATGGGGCCGTTGATGTTAACTTTAATGCACCCGGAAGATGCCATCAAAATGCCTGATTATTTACAGCAAGTCGCAACGGGTACAGAAGGAGAGATCTTTGAAATTGAATACCGCATCCGGCACAAGGATGGTTCTTGGCGCTGGATTGTCAGCCGAGATACTGTATTTGCAAAAACAGCAGATGGCAAGTTAAAACAAATTCTCGGCACGGGAACTGATATTACAGAAAGCAAGCAAGCAGAAGATGAAATTAAGCTGTTGCTTGCAGCAACTCAAGCCATTAGTAAGTCGGTAGATTTTCACAGCGCTCTCCCTGATATCCTCCGGTTGCTGTGCACTGCGATCGGCTGGAATTTTGCTGAAGCTTGGATACCAGTTGCTAATGGTACTGTTTTGGGACACAGCGAAACTTGGTATGCTAGCGATCGCGATTTAGATAGGTTTGGCCACGAAAGTAAGAAAATTAGGTTCGCGCCTGGATTGGGAGTACCCGGACGGATTTGGTCAACCAAAAAGATGGAATGGATTGAAGATGTTTCTGTAGTCAATAATGCATTTTTTGCCCGATCGCAAATGGCGGGAGCAGTCGGATTGAAAGCTTGTTTCGGAGTGCCGATTCGCGCCAATTCAGAGGTGCTGGCAGTTTTACTGTTCTGCAAGCGCGATCGATCGATTATGGAACCGCGTATAGTAGAATTGGTCAATGCGGTAGCGACTCAGTTGGGTTCTCACATTCAGCGCAAACAAGCCGAAGAAGAATTGCGTAAAAGTGAAGAACGCTGGCAGTTAGTTCTTAAAGGCAATCAAGACGGAATTTGGGACTTGAATCTTCAAACAGATGAAGCTTTTCGATCGGCCCGCTGGCAAGAAATTATGGGTTACGCAGACGGCGAAATCGACAGCAGCAACAGCGAATGGATCGATCGCATCCATCCAGACGATCGCGATCGAGTGCAAGCCACAATCCAAGATTATCTCGATCGCCAAACCCCCAATTACGCCGCCGAATACCGCTTGCAGTGCAAAGACGGCAGCTACAAGTGGGTGCTCGCCCGCGCTCAAGCAGTCTGGGACGAAGCCGGAAACCCCCTGCGGATGGTGGGTTCGATGACCGATATCAGCGATCGCAAAGCAGCAGAATTAGCTTTGCTGCGGGTCACTCAAGCTGTGGAAAGTACCAGCGACGCGATCGCGATCGCCGACTTGAAAGGGCAGTCTATTTACCACAATCAAGCCTTCATTCAGCGTTACGGCTACACCGTGGAAGAACTCAACGAATTAGCCGATAGCGCCGCGCTTTACATCCGGCCTAAAAGTTACAAAAAAATCTATAAAAACATTCGCAAAGGTCGCTCTTGGTGCGGCGAAGTTGCCCTGCGAACCAAGAGCGATGAAGCTGTTACCGCTCTAGTGCGAGCCGATAGCATTAAAGACACAAACAACCATTCGGTTGGGTTAATTGCCGTCATTACAGACATCACAAAACGCAAAGAATCAGAAGCATTTTTGCGCCAGCAATTAAAGCGCGAACAGTTGGCAGTAGCCATGCTGGAACGCATTCGCTCTTCTCTTAATTTAGAACAGATCCTCACCAAAGCAGTTGAAGAAGTTCGCCAGTTTTTGCAAGTAAACCGGACTGTAATTTACCAATTCAATCCGGATTGGAGCGGGTTTGTTGCAGTCGAATCTGTTGACGAAAATACCCTATCAATTATAGGAATGGAAATTTATGACCCCTGTTTTGGGGAAGCCTACGTTCCTCTTTACCTAGATGGCAGAATTAGAGCTACAGAAGATGTTTGCAATGCCGGCCTCGCCGACTGTTACTTGAGTTTGTTGACTCGCCTCCAAGTGAGAGCAAGTCTAGTAGTCCCGATTTTGCAAGGCGAAAAATTGTGGGGGCTGTTGATAGCCCACCACTGCACTGGCCCCCATCCCTGGCAAAAATTGGAGGCAGAGTGCCTGAAACAATTGGGCGTGCAGTTGGCGATCGCCATTCAGCAATCGACCCTATTTGAACAAGCACAAATCGAAATAGCCGATCGCAAACAAGCAGAAGCCGCCCTGCAATTAGCCAAAGAAGCCGCCGAAACTGCCAACCGCGCTAAAAGCGACTTTCTCGCCAACATGAGCCACGAATTGCGGACGCCTTTGAACGGGATTTTAGGATACATTCAACTGCTCAAACCGGATAAGAATTTAACTGCGGAGCAACAAGAAAGTCTCAACAACGTTCACCAGTGTGGCAACCACCTGCTAACCCTGATTAATGACGTTTTAGACCTCTCGAAAATCGAAGCTAGTAAAATGGAACTGTCACCGACAAACCTGCATTTTCCTAGCTTTGTTAAAAGTATTGTCGATCTGTTCCAGATGCGCTCCCATCAAAAAGGAATTGCGTTTAATTACGAGCAGGTGTCGGCGCTGCCAGACTACGTTTTTGTTGATGAAATCAGATTGCGCCAAGTTTTGATTAATTTGCTCAGCAATGCGGTTAAGTTTACGGTGAGCGGTGGCGTGACCTTCAAAGTCGGTTACGCAGAAAATTATCCTCAAACCCACTGTGCGAAGTCTAGTTTGACAGCAGAAGTTGCTACTCAAACAATCAATTTGACTGCGAATGCAGACGATCCGAAAAAGTCGATCGCCCTGCGGGAAACCACAGAAGCGCCCGAAGCGATCGCCACAACTATTGGCGATCGGGCCCCAACCGCTAAAATTCGCTTTCAAATCGAAGATACCGGGATCGGCATCCGGCAGAATAAACTAGAAGAAATATTTTTGCCTTTTCATCAAGTGGGCGATCGTAACAATTTCGTCGAAGGTACCGGACTAGGACTTTCCATCAGCCAAAAATTAGTCAAAATAATGGGCAGTGACATTCACGTCCAAAGTACCCCCGGCAAAGGTAGCATATTTTGGTTGGATATAGACTTGCCCGCAGTCGCCGAATATTCTGAAACCCCCTCCACACAAGAAAAACGCCGGCTTATCGGTTTTAGAGGCAGCCACCGGAAAGTCCTGATCGTAGACGATCACGAAGTAAATCGTGCCATGCTGCACAGACTGCTTTCTCGTTTGGGCTTTGACATTGCAGAAGCCACAGACGGCGCAGACTGTTTGCACAAAGCACAGGAATTTCTACCGGATCTAATTTTAATGGACTTGCTGATGCCAGTAATGGACGGCTGGGAAGCCACCAGGCGGCTGCGACAGTTGCCGGAATTAAAAGATGCGGTTATCCTTGCTTTGTCCGCTAGCGTTTACGAGACTACCAGGCAAAAAAGCATACTTGCAGGTTGCGATAATTTTGTCACCAAACCGATTCAAACTAACGACCTTTTAGAATTATTGCGCCTGCATTTGAGACTAGAATGGATTTACGAAGAGGGATCGGAAACCAAAAAACGCAAAGCTCAAACTCCCAAAGCATTATCGGAGATTGCGATTGCTGACTCAACAATAGTGTCTCCTGGTTCAGAGTCAGTCTTTGTCTTGTTAAGATTGGCTGCTATGGGCGATATTGAAGCTATTCTGGAGGAAACTGCTAAACTAGAAAATTCTGACCCGACATTAGTCCCTTTCGTTCAGCACGTTCGCCAACTTGCTAAAGGATTTCAGCTCAGGCAAATTCGAGATTTTTTGAAGCAACATTTGCCCTAAAATTGAGGGTAGCCAACCGATAAATTAAAATCAGTTAAATCTCACGCCCCGATCGTGATTGTCAATAACGCAATACGCTTGGATTAAACCCGATCCCCCCTTAGCTTGCCCCCTACTCGACCCCTACCCCCCTTAAAAAGGGGGGTACAGGATTCTTCTCAAAGTCCCCCGACTATCCGGGGGATGCGAGGGGGATCTCCGGAAAATAAACACTGTTAACTGAACAGTATTGCCCTATAAAGAGGCTATTGCCAACGTCGGCATCTACCCAGCAACCTGGTTTCTAGAAGCACGGAAAATCCCTTGAATCTGATGTAAAATTACAACCGACAACTCACAACTCAATCATTTTAATTTTTACCTTGAATATGAACGATAAGAATTCCGAAAGAAGCATCATACTAATTGTCGATGACAACCAAACAAATCTTGACGTACTTTTCGAGTTGTTAAGAAATTACGGATTTAAAGTATTAGTGGCTCTAGACGGCGAAAGTGCGATCGAGCAAATTGAATACATCCATCCCGACTTGATTCTTTTGGATATCATGATGCCCGGAATTGACGGTTTTGAAACTTGCCTGCGTTTGAAAGCAGACCCGTCAACCCGAGACATTCCAATCATCTTCATGAGCGCCCTTTCCGAGACCCTTGATAAAGTAAAAGGCTTTCAGACAGGAGCAGTTGACTACATCACTAAGCCTTTCCAGCACGAAGAAGTGTTGAGCCGCATAGAAACTCACTTGACAATCCGCAACTTGCAACAAAAACTCGAAGAAAAAAACCTAGAACTAGCCCAGCTCAACCAAAATCTGGAAAGACTTGTCGAACAAAAAACCAAGCAATTAATCGACCAGGAAAAAACAGCCATCATCGGACGTTTGACCCAGGGAATGGTGCACAACCTCAAAAGCCCGCTACAAGTGATCCAGACTAGCGTCGATTTGATTGAAACAAAAGCCACAAAAATTCAAGAAGACTCTTTTTTAAATTATACCAAATACATCTTTCAAGCTGTCTCAAAAATTAATCAGATTATGGATACTCTGATGATGAAAAGCAGGAAAGAACAAAACCAAGATTTGCATCCTGTAAATATCAACGATTTAGTACAGCGAGAAATTCAACTATTGGAAGGAAATATGTTTTTCAAGAATAAGATTAGAAAAAAATACTTTTATGACGAACAGATTCCGAACCTTCCCTTAATTTATTCCTATATGTCTCAAGTATTTTATAACTTAATAAATAATGCAATGGATGCTATGTGGGAAAGAAAAAGTAGGGAACTAACTATCGTGACTCGGCAAGATAACTCGAACATATACATGGATATTGCAGATACGGGATGCGGCATAGCACCTGAAGATTTGTCAAAACTTTTTGACCCTTTTTATACGTCGAAGCCACCTAAAGGGGAAGAAAAAAACGAAGGGGAACCAACAGGAACTGGCCTCGGACTTTATACTTGTATTGAACTTTTAAAACCTTTTAATGGCGAGATTGCTATTAGCAGCAATCTCGGTCAAGGCAGCGTATTTACAGTCGTGCTTCCCAAACAGCCGAAAAATTTATCTGCTCAACTCAGTAAAATCCCCTCCGGTGAGAAAACCTGAATTAAGTTCGGCATCAGGTTCGTAGTGAG
>NZ_JAHRFA010000003.1:29564-142396 GCF_020883045.1 Microcoleus sp. CAWBG58
GACTTTAGTCCTTCTTTATTAAAGGTTCGTAGTGAGGACTTTAGTCCTTCTTTATCAAGGGTTCGTAGTGAGGACTTTAGTCCTTCTTTATTAAAGGTTCGTAGTGAGGACTTTAGTCCTTCTTTATTAAAGGTTCGTAGTGAGGACTTTAGTCCTTCTTTATTAAAGGTTCGTAGTGAGGACTTTAGTCCTTCTTTATCAAGGGTTCGTAGTGAGGACTTTAGTCCTTCTTTATTAAAGGTTCGTAGTGAGGACTTTAGTCCTTCTTTATACAAAAGATAGGAATAAAGTTCTCACTACAAACTGGCGTTACTTGTCAGTAATTCAACCGAGACAATTTGATAGTATGTTCCGTAAATTCACTGTAACTGAGCTAGGTTCGCAGTCAGGAATGTAGTCCTTCTCCATCTGCGATGTTTTGCCCAGTCTCTTGCTATTTCCTTGCCAAAAGTTGTAAATTAAAATAGAGTAGATTTGCAAGATCGCTAAAACTACGATAAATTTGGGTAACCAGGTTTGGAGTGAGGCCGACAAATTGCAGCAAATAGCTCAATTATATAGTAACCGCCACATCGGCGCGGACGTAAATAACCTCATCAATAAAGCCTAGACTTGTTTATGCCTCAACGCTTTAATTCCCCTACTTAAATGTCAACTGTCCCAGGTCAACTGTCAAGGCATACAAATAAATCTCGGGCGTCTGCAAGCACTCAGCCACCCTACAGCCTGCGGTTCAAGTTTCCCAAAAATGATGCCATTCCCTCAAAAGAATGCAACTCGCCGTACTCTCAACCATGAGAGTCATCCACTATTTCCAATTATTCAATTTTTTAAATTTTTAATATAAAATGATAGGAGCTAGGTAGCTGCATCCGCAGCAGTTTTTATTGGATAAATAAAAGTAGCAAACTGATATCGCTCGAAAAAAATAATGCAACTTTAGACAAGCGCGAAACCCGACACTCATCAGTAATTCCCAAATCTAAAATCTAAAATCTAAAATCTAAAATGGTATGACCTCTGTTCTTGAATCAACTTTAACGCCTGCTTGCTTGAAAGTTCTTTTAGTAGAAGACTGTGCCCAAGATGCAGCACTAATTCAAGAACTGCTGTCCGACGATCGCGAACTGAGAGTATCAATTGAGACAACCAATGTAGTTCGCATCGGGGAAGCGATAGAAATTTTAAGCAGCGATGTTTTTGATGTAATTTTATTAGATTTAACCCTCCCTGATAGCCCAAAATTTAATACTTTCTTCCGCCTCCAAGATGGCGGAATCAATATTCCGATCGTCATTTTGATAGGGGCGGATGAAGAAGAATTGGCTGTCAATTTAATTGCCGCCGGCGCTCAAGATTATCTGGTGAAAAAAGAATTAGACAGCCGACTGCTGGTGCGGACGATCGAGTGCGCGATCGCCCGCCAGAAGCGACAAGCAGAATGGCAAAAAAGTCAAGGAAAATACCCCCAGGTTTTTGACAAGATCAAAGAAGTAGTTTTTGAAACAAATATTGCGGGCAATTGGACTTTTCTCAATCCTGCTTGGACGAAAATTACCGGATTTACGGTTGATGAAAGTTTAGGAAATTTCTGTTTGAGTTACATTCATGTTGACGACCAACACCAATATTTAAATTCCTCTAAAAATCTGACCGAAAATCAAGAAATATCCTGTTGCTATCAAATTCGATATCTTACCAAAAATGGCGAAATTCGCTGGGTAGAAGTTCAGGAATTTTTGATTTTTGGCAAAAACGGCGCGGCGCAGGGAACTACTGGGACTATTAACGATATTACGGATAAAATTTTAGCCAGAGAGGAAGCGGAAGCTAATAAATCTTTTTTGAATTATACGATCGATGCAGTTGCGGATCCAATTTTTGTCAAAGATGAACAGCACCGCTGGATACTGTTAAATGATGCTTTTTGCAAGCTGATAGGCAAGCAGCGCGAGGAACTGCTAGGTAAATCGGATTACGATTTTTTTCCCAAAGAAGAAGCTGATTTTTTTTGGGAGAAAGACGAACAAGTGTTTGGAACTGGGGAAGAAAACAACAGCGAGGAAATATTTACGGATGCGAGCGGTGCTAAGCACATTCTTTCTACAAAAAAAACCGTATTTAAAAATACTGACGGCAGTAAAATACTCGTCGGAATAATTCGAGAGGTAACAGAGGATAAGCGGAAACTATTAGCACTGCAAGAAACCCAAGCTAGACTCCAGCAAATTGCTGCCAATTTGCCGGGAGTAATTTATCAATTTCGCTTCTCAAGCGACGGCAAACAATGTTTTCCTTACATTTCTTCTGGCAGCCGCGATTTATATGAATTGGAACCTGAAGATATTCAGGAAAATTCGGAACTTATGTTCAGTTGCATTCATCCAGACGACCTCCCAAAAATTCAAGAATCTATTGTTTATTCTGCGGCAAATATGGAGCCGTGGCAGCAGGAATGGCGCGCGATTATGCGGTCTGGAAAACTTAAATGGATGCGAGGTGTTTCGAGACCGGAACGAGTTAATTTGACGACGCTCATAGGGTCCGAAGGCGATATTGTTTGGGAAGGGATGATACTGGATATTACTGATTTAAAAGAGACGGAAGCGGCTTTGCGGGAGAGCGAAGCAAGATTTCGATCGCTAATTGAGAATATTCCGGGCGCTATCTGTCGCAATTTATACGATGCTGATTGGACGATGGTGTTTGTGAGTGACGAACTTGAGGCAATTAGCGGCTATGCTGCTGGGGATTTTATTCACAACAACCGCTTGAGTTTTGCTAGCATCATCCATAAGGCAGACAGGGAAATGCTCGATCGACAAATCAGAGCGGCGGTAGACTCGAAACAGCCGTATCATGTAGAATACCGGATTGTGCGTGCTGACAGGTCGGTGCGCTGGGTGTCCCAAAGGGGTAGGGCGACTTACAATCCAGAAGGGTTGGTTTTGTGGCTTGACGGAGCGATTTTTGATATTACCGATCGCAAAAACGCCGAATATACCCTGTGTTTGGTAACTCAAGCTGTAGACAGTGCTAGCGATGCGATCGCGATCGCAGATTTAGACGGCTATTCAATTTATCACAATCAAGCATTTATTCAACGCTACGGCTATACAGTTGAGGAACTAAATAATGCCGGTGGCCCAGCAGTAATGTACGCCAAATCTCAAGAGTTAAGAAAATTATTTAAAGTCCTGCGGAAAGGTTTGTCATGGAGCAATGAAATTGCACTCAGGGCTCAAAACGGCGAAATTATCGAAACTCAATTGCGAGCTGACTGCATTAAAGATAGCGCCAGCAAACCAATAGGAATGATGGCAATCATTGCTGACCTTACAGACTTAAAACGCGCCGAATCAGCCTTAAAATTCAGTCAAGAGCGATTGCAGTTAGCGGTTTCAGGCAGCTCTTTGGGGCTGTGGGATTGGAATATAGCTACTGGCGAAACTTATTTCGACTCGCAGTGGAAATCAATGCTCGGTTACGCAGACACTGAAATTGACAACAACTTTCAAGGTTGGGAAAATTTGCTGCATCCCGAAGACAGAATCAGAGCAAGAGAATCTTTAAATTTATATTTTGAAGGTGGCATCGAGATCTATGAATTTGAATTTAGGCTCCTCAACAAAGCCGGAAATTGGCAGTGGATTTTGGGGATGGGCAAAGTAGTCGAGTACGACGAATGGGGTGCGCCATTGCGGATGACGGGTACTCACAAAGATATCAGCGCCCGCGTTGAAGCCGAAGCCGAAAAAACGCAGTTAATCGCATCTCTACAAGAACTTGCCGACCAATTGCAATATGCACAAGAAATTGGCCGCATGGGAAATTGGGAATTCGACATAGATACCGGTCTTGTTAATTGGTCTACCGAAGTGTTTCGCATTTACTGTAGAGAATTTAATTGGCAGCCGACAATGACACAAATTTTAGAGCAAATTCATCCCGATGATAAGGAAAGCGTTACAGAAGCTTTGCAAAAGGCGGTGAATGAAGGGATAGCTTTCGACATCGACCACCGCATATATTGTCCACCAGCAGAAATCCGGCACGTTAACTGTAAAGGACAAGCTGTTAAAAATGACTTCGGTCAGGTGGTGCGACTGTTTGGCACGGAAATCGATATTACCGATCGCAAAAAAGCAGAAATTGCTTTGCAAGAAAGCGAACAGCGATTTCGGGCTGTATTTGAACAAGCGGCGATCGGGATTGTTAAAGTGTCGCCCGAAGGTAGTTTCTTGAATGCAAATCAAGGCTTCTGCAAGATTATCGGATACTCAGAATTGGAACTAAAACTGCGAAATGTTTGGGAAATTTCTCACCCCGAAGATGTAGAAGCAGATGTCGAGTCTGCCCAAAGACTGTTAGCTGGGGAAATTTTGAATTATTCACTTGAGAAACGCTTTGTGCACAAAGACGGTTCATTTGTTTGGGCTAATGTGACTGTATCTTTAGTGCGGGACGGGTTTGGGGAACCAAGCTACGGAATTGCTGTGATTGAAGATATTAATCACCGCAAACTTGCCGAGTCTATCTTGCGCCAGCAATTAAAACAAGAACGCTTGGTGGTAGGGATGCTGGAACGCATTCGCTCTTCTCTAAATTTAGAAGAAATCTTGACAAAAGCTGTTGCTGAAGTACGACATTTTCTGCAAACAGACCGGACAATTATTTATCGGTTTAATCCCGATTGGAGCGGTTTTGTAGCAGTTGAGGCGGTGGGTGAAAATTGGCGGTCGCTTCAGGGAATAAGTATTAACGATTCTTGCTTTAAAGACAGCTATGGTTCTGCTTACCAAAACGGTCGCACTGTAGCTGTGGATGATATTTATAAAGCTGGTCTTTCTGAGTGCTACATTAATTTATTAGCTCAATTTCAGGTGCGAGCTAATTTGGTAGTGCCGATTTTGCAAGGTGAGAAGTTGTGGGGCTTGTTGATTGCTCACGAGTGCGCTGGCTGCCGCCAATGGCTAAAAATTGAGGTGGAGTGTCTCAAACAAATTAGCGTGCAGTTAGCAATCGCGATCCAGCAATCGACGCTTTTTGAGCAAGCACAAACTGAAATTGCCGATCGCAGACAAGCGGAGTCAGCTTTGCAGGAATCGGAAGCGCGCGAACGTTCAAAAGCGCGAGAGTTGGAAGCAGCTATTAACAAACTCAGAACCACTCAAGCTCAGCTCGTTCAAAATGAAAAAATGGTGAGTTTGGGTCAGTTAGTTGCTGGTGTCGCTCACGAAATTAATAACCCAGTTAGCTTTATTCACGGCAATCTCAGTCCGGCTCGCCGTTACAGTTTAGATTTGTTGGAATTGATTAAAATTTATCAAGATTACTGTCCTAATCCTCCGGCTCAAGTGTTAGATAAACTCAATGAAATAGACTTGGATTATATTGCTGACGATTTCCCGAAATTGTTTACTTCTATGCAAGTAGGAACCGAGCGAATTGTCGAAATTGTCAAATCATTACGCAATTTTTCCCGGTTGGACGAGTCTGCTGGTAAGTCGGCGAACATTCACGAGGGAATTGACAGCACTTTGATGATTTTGCAAAATCGCTTGAAATCTCACAGCAGCCGTCCGGGGATTCAGATTGTTAAAGATTACCAGTTATTGCCGCAAGTTGAATGTTTTCCGGGCGAGTTGAATCAGGTATTTATGAATATTTTGATTAATGCGATCGATGCTTTGGAGGAACGGGACAAGGGGCGGACGATCGAGGAGTGCGATCGACATCCCAGTACGATCGCGATTCGGACTTATGAGGCTGCTGCGGGCTTCGTAGCGGTATCTATTGCGGACAACGGCGGGGGGATACCGGAGCCAGTGCGATCGAGGCTGTTTGACCCGTTTTTCACGACTAAGCCTGTGGGCAAGGGTACGGGCTTGGGACTGTCGATTTCTCACTCGATTGTAGTCGATCGCCACGGTGGCAGATTGACCTGTATTTCGACACTGGGAGAGGGATCGGAGTTTTTGATTGAAATTCCCGTGCGATCGAATTTAGCGAATACAAACTAAAATTTGGGAGATTTGGTAATACTAATTTTATAGTGCAATACGGTTGACTTAAGAAGGATCTGACTTGCCAAAAAATCCTGTACTGCCTATAAAATCGTCAGATGAACTTCCCCAAAAAGTGTTAAGTAAACCGTATTGTTTTATAGTGGTCATTCATGTAACTGGATCAGATATCAACCCAAAAACCCCGGCGGTTGGAAACCGCGTCTACACAAACAAAACCTGCCTCCGCAGGTTCAAGAGTCGTAGCGTAGCGGGGCGTAAGCCATCGCATATTTCTCTCGAATTCCATATTTCTTAGTCCGCCTCCGCAGGTTGAAGAGTCACTCGCACATTTCTCTCAAATTCCATATTTCTTAGTCCGCAGAGGCGGACATCGTTTGTGTAGATGCGGTTTCCAACCGCCCAGCATTTCTACAAACCGAGAGCGGTTAAAGGGGAAGATTCCGGCTTGCTGGCGTGACAAATACGATTTTTGCCTTCGGTTTTGGCTTGATAAAGGGCGCTGTCAGCGCTGCGAATTAGGCTGTCAGGAGATTGCTGGGCAGAAGGAATCGCTGTGGCAATTCCGCAACTGACGGTAACGTAGGAACCGATCGACGATCGCGCGTGGGGCACTTGCAAGCTGGCAATGCGATCGCAAATTTTCCGGGCGACAATGTTTGCCCCTTCAGCGCTGGTGTTGGGCAGCACTATGGCAAATTCTTCGCCGCCGTAGCGGGCCGGCAAATCCCCAGCCCGCTTGGCACAAGAGGCGATCGCCCTGGCAACTTGGCGCAAACAATCGTCGCCGCCGAGGTGCCCGTAAAAGTCGTTATAAAGTTTAAAAAAGTCGATGTCAAACATAATTAAAGACAGCGGCAGTTCCTCTCTTGCCAATCTGCGCCACTCTAACATCAAAACGCGATCGAACTGGCGGCGGTTGGCAATGCCCGTCAGTCCGTCAGTCGTGGCCAGTTCCTGCAATTTTTGATTGGCTATTGCTAGCTGGCGGTAAAGTTGAGATTGTTCGATCGCGATCGCTACTTGATTCGCCAAGTGCTGTAAAAAATCTATTTCCCACTGCTGCCATTCCCTCGTCTCGCTGCAATTGTATGCTGTCAGCATTCCCCACAAATTATTGCGATTTTCTCTCTCTAAATCCGGCGCACTTTTTCCCTGTGCCTGCGGTTTGCCAACAGCCGGCAGCGAGAGATAATTTTCGGCTGCATATTGATTTTTTTCGGCTTCCCAAACAGTGCCTTCTAGTCTTTGGTTTGCCGTTTCCCAGTCGCCCGATTGCCAAATTGGCACGCTTAAAACTGCTGCAATTTCACAATCTGCCAGCAATTCTTTGCAACTCCCAGACAATGCGGCAGTGTTGACATCTGCTATTGCTTGTACAGACTGGGATTCAACCAAAACTAAACATGACACCGCCAAAGCAGCATTAATATTTTGGTTTTCAATATAACCGTCTGGCAAACCGTCACCTGCGACGATCGCACCTTTTTGCTCTTCCCCGTCAAATTGAGACGCCCAATCCTGACAGCGATAAATTAAAACCCGGTCTGTTTTGAGAAATTGGCGCACTTCTGCTACGGTACTTTGAAGAATGCTTGCCGCGTCTATTGACGATCGAATATGTTCGATCATTTGTCCCAACAGCCGCTCTCGGATCGCCTGCTGTCGCAATTGTTCTTCGACTTGCTGGCGTTCGATCGCGTAATGGATTGCTCGCACCAGCAGAGTTCTCTGAAATCTTCCCTTTACCAAACAATCTTGAGCGCCCGATCGCAATACCGACAGCGCCGTATTCTCATCATTGCTATCCGTCAGCACCACAACTGGCACTGTGGGCGATCGGGCTTTCAAGACGGCGAGATCCTCGCTTCCCCCCAAGCCGTCTGACACTGACAAGTCTAATAGTACGGCGTCAAACTTTTCTGCTTCCAGACACGCGAGTCCCCTCTCTAGAGATGTAACAGTTTGGAGGCGAAACAGAGCATCGCTGAATGACCCTAAAAGATCTTCGATCAGCGTCGCATCTGCGAGGTCATCCTCAACCAACAAAATTTTCAGACATTGGTTACGTGTTAACACAACTATAGCGTTTGGAGCAGGTTTAAGGAAAGTTTTTGTTTTGAGAGCGATACGGGCGATCGGCACTAAACAACAATAATATCTTCTAGCGGCGGGTTGAACCCGGATGTTTAACTAGCAGGCCGTGGAGCCTTGCTCTCACCCAACCTCCCCATCAGCCTGTTTATTTGTACCTACCTACTTATTTGCTTATTTGCGATCGGGCTATTTATTCCCCGAATATCCCCTAAATCCCCCTTAAGAAGCGGAACTTCGATCGGATTCTTATCCCCACCTTTTTAAGGGCAGTTAGGCAGGATCTGCCTTAATAGAATCGTATTGCAGCAATATGTCGGTCTATCAAATTCAGTTTAGCAGAAATAATTGGTTGAAAGCCGAAATCCTTTTAGGAACAAGTTAAAAGAAGACTATTCATTACTCCAATCCTCTTCCTTTTAAGTAGAGGTCGCCCTCTTGCGGTCAACTGTCAACTGTCAACTGTCAACTATCAACTGTCAACTATCAACTATCAACTGTCAACTGTCAACTGTCAACTGTCAACTGTCAACTGAAACTATCTAGCCATCAATTAAAGCTTACAGATCGGGGGGCGGGAGCGAAACGATTTCAAACCAATACTGGCATAAAATCTTCATTACTTCCACCAATCCTTGAAAAGTGACTGGTTTAGATATGAAAGAATTCGCACCCAAGCGGTAGCAAAGCAAGATATCTCCGCTGCGGTGCGACGTTGTGAGAATCACCACCGGAATTTGTTGAAACTGGGGGTCATATCTGATCGAAGTTAGTGCTTCTCGCCCGTCAAGCCTCGGCATATTCAGATCCAAAAGTATCAGGTCTGGTCGATGCCAATTGCTGCCACCAGCATATTGACGGCGACGGTACAAATAGTCTAGCACTTGTTCTCCATTTTCCACAAATTCGCTTCTGATTGGTAATCGAACTTCTCGCAGTGCTTCCTCCACCAAAAAGCGCGTGTCCTCGTCATCGTTTGCTATTAAAATAGTAAATTTTTTCTTTTCATTTTTCTTTGGATAATTCACAGCTTGGCCTCACGACTAACTAATTTTGTGAGGTAGCGGGACTTGAAGCGGTTTGCGATCGCCTGCAAAGCATCTGTTGCCACGACGATCTGGCAAATCTGGCCCATAACACTGAATTTGTGTTGCAGCAATTGGCGGTTTTGCATAATTCGCAAATGTTTGTCACTAATCTTTGTTTCACTTGGCAGTCTCTCCGAGCACCGGCAAACGGCAAAGACATCAGAAATGCTTGTCCGCAAATTACTACTAAAACTACTGCATCCCAAAGCCAGATGATCTGGATACAGTGGAAACAAACTGACAAGTCTGGCGCACACCGCTGATTTTTAAGTTGTATAGAGATCGAGCTAATATCATTATACTGAACGATTTTTAGCTTGATGTCATCAGTGAATATGCTAAAATTTATGAGTATTTGTGTAAAAAATGATAAAAATATTTATAGTTTAACTAAATGACTGCTGACCGATCCAAGCAGAATGCTGATTTCACGGTGCAACAGGAACAGAAAAATAAAAAGTCGAGCCTCGACCGGGTGCTGATTCTACCCAAAGCCGGCCGCCATGCCGCTCGACAATTCTCAGACAAATCGCTAAACCGATACCTGTTCCCGAATACTCTTTTTGGGTGTGCAAGCGCTGAAAAATCTGAAAAATTCGTGGATGGTGCTGTTCGGGAATGCCAATACCGTTGTCCTGCACCGCAAACACCCAGTTATCTCCCTGACGCGCAGCGCCCACCTGTACCACCGGCGCCTCGCTGGTACGGTATTTAATGGCATTGCCAATTAAATTTTGAAACAGTTGCAACAGTTGAAAACAGTCACCTCTTACCATTGGCAAATCGCCCCTAGTTACAGTAGCTTGATGCTTGCGGATTGCCAACTGCAAATTAGCGCAAGCATCCTCAAAAACCTGATTGCAATTTATCAGCTCAAAAGGTTTCTGACTGCGGCCCACTCGCGAATACTCCAGCAAGTCATCAATCAGCGCCTGCATCCGCACGCAAGAATTAACAATATTGCCGACAAATTTATTCCCCTGGGCATCAAGTTGGTTTTGATAGCGCCGTTCTAATAGTTGAGCGTAGCCTGCAATCGTGCCCAAAGGTGCTTGCAAATCGTGAGAAGCCACGTAGGCAAACTGTTCTAATTCGGCATTAGAACGAGTCAGTTCTTCAGCATAACGGGTTTGAGTTTCTAAACTCGCTTGCAGCAATTCTTGTACCAGCTTGCGCTCGGAAACATCCTCGATCGCACAAATCAAATATTGCGCGGTTCCCTCAGCATCGCGCATTACCGAAACAGTAACATTCGCCCAGCACACTTCCCGATCTTTGCAGATCAAACGCTTTTCCCGAGAAAAAGTTTGAATTTCCCCGGATAACAGCAACCGCACGTATTCTCTGCCAGCTTCGATGTCATCAGGGTGAGTAATTGCCTGCCAATCAAGCTGCAACAATTCCGATTCTGCATAGCGGACAATTTGGCAAAAGCCGGGATTTACTCGCAAAAATTCACCTAAAAGTGTGGTTTTAGCGATGCCGACTGCTGCTTGCTCAAATATCGCGCGGAAACGTTCTTCACTTTCTCGCAGGGCAATTTCTCCTCGTTTGCGATCGGTGATATTGCGAAATGTTACTGCCAGACCGTCGTTTAATTTGACCGCGACAATGTGCAGCCAAGCACTTGTCTCTGAATTGTGTTCGTAATAAAATTCTTGGTCTAAAATTTCTCCGGTTTCTACGACAGAAACGTACAAATCAAATAATCCATTATTCCGAACCTCGGGAATTTCTGCCAACAAATGATTGCCAACGATCGCATTTAATGGCCGACCAGAAATATTGTTGGCAGCAGGGTTGACTAACAACCACAGGAAATCTACAATCTTTCCCTGACTGTTGCGGACGGCAGAATAAGCCACCACACCATCTAAGGAACTATTTAAGATGCTAGCAAGCAGCGACTGCGACTGTTGCAGTTCAGTGTTTTGCTCTTTTAGTTGCTGTTGCAGTTTTTGCAAGCAGACTTGCTTGTCGATGCGCGCTAAAACTTCTTCTACTTGAAATGGCTTGAGAATATAGTCGGCGCCGCCCACTCGAAAAGCTTGTAATTTATCATTAATCTCATCTAATACACTTAAAAAAATCACCGGAATTTGTTCGGTTTCCGGTGTAGCTTTCAGTCTCCGACAAACTTCATAACCGTTCATTTCCGGCATTCTGATGTCGAGCAAAATTAAATCGGGGCAATGGGCGATCGCAGCCTTCAACGCCAGTTTACCGCAAATAGCCCGACAAACTTGATACCCCTGGGCAGTTAGCAGCTCGGATAAGAACCGCAGATTGCTCGGTTGGTCGTCAACCACCAATACTTTAATTTCACTATGCTCCATTTATTTTAAAATAGATTGAGTTAAATCCATTATCCTGTCGAGTCGGTAATCTGCCAGCAAATCTTTTAAGGCCTCAGCTAACGTTGGATGAGTTTCCGAAATGCGATCGACAATTTGAATCGCCAGATCTTCATCAACATCATTAACTGCGTCGTAGAGTTCCTGCACCCAACTTCGAGGCATCTGGGCGAGCAGCGGCGAGAAAAATGAATCTGGTTTTTCGCTCACAAAATAACGCCGTAAAGCCCCGATAGGGAGCGCGGGCCATTCTTGATAGATATAGCGCACTCCCAAGTAAGAAGCCATCTTATCAAAGAGCATTTGCTCTTGAAAAGGTTTCCGCACAAAATCGTCGCAACCTGCGGCAAGAATTTCGCCTTTTTTTTCCTCAAAGGTGCTAGCAGTCAGAGCAATAATTACAGTTCGACGCTCAGATGGTTTCTCTTTAGCTCTAATTTGTCTGACGGCTTCAAAACCGTTCATTACAGGCATTCGCGTATCCAGCCAAATTAAATCAGGGTGCCAACTTTCCCAAAGTTCAACAGCTTGGAGGCCGTTTTCCGCTTCTCGGACTTCAAAACCAATTGGTTGCAGCATTTTCACCAGCAGCAGCCGATTTTCTTGATTGTCGTCAACTGCTAAAATCCGATAAACCGGTTGATCTGGTTGTAGTGCGATCGCCCGCTGCAATGTCGCCACTGTTATTTCAGACGAAGTAGCGGGAAATACTCGGATATTAAATTTAAAAATGGTTCCCTCACCTAAAACACTGTCTACCTCAATATCTCCGCCCATGATCTCTACATATTTTTTAGTGATTGTCAAACCCAATCCCGTACCGTCAGCCGCTTGTTTGCCAGCTTCTGTTTGCACGAAAGCCTCAAATAACTTGTCAATTTCTGCTGTTGCTATGCCAACTCCCGTGTCTTCAACTTCAAACAAAATAAAATAGGAATCGTCCGAATTAGAATTAGGATCCACCTCCGATTTTGCAGGCTGCTGGTTGGCTTGCACGCTCGCGCGCAGCCAAATATTACCGCAATTTGGTGTAAATTTTATGGCATTTCCCAGCAAATTAATTAAACATACGCGCAGCTTTTTTTCATCAGTTTTGATGTATTGGGGAACATTCGGCTGCACGGAAAATCTTAGTTGCAAATTTTTGGTTTCAGCTTTGATTTGAAACATCTCTTCGAGAGTGTCGAGAACTTGATAAAGGTCAAAGCTGCGTTCATCTAAGCCAATGATCCCAGCTTCTATTTTGGACAAGTCTAAAACATCGTTAATTAATTCCAGCAAATGTTGACCGCTGCGGTTGATAATTCGGAGATTTTCAATATTTTCGTGGCTGAGCAAAGAGTCGCGGCTCATGACTTGGGTAAAACCCAGGATGGCGTTCAGGGGAGTCCGCAATTCGTGGCTCATGTTGGCAACGAATTGACTTTTTGCTAGGGATGCAGCGGCTGCGGCTTCTTCGGCTTTTTTGCGTTCTATTATTTCTTGTTGCAGTTCTGTATTGCGATCCATCAATTGTTTTTTCAGTCTTTGGATGGTCAGTTGATGTTCGATTCTCGCTAAAACTTCTGCTACATGAAATGGTTTGGTTATAAAATCTACCCCTCCTACTTTAAAGGCGGTTACTTTGTCTAATACTTCATCTAAAGCGCTAATAAAAATAACTGGAATTTCTGATGTTTTCGGATCGACCTTGAGCTGCGTGCAGACTTCATAGCCGTCCATTTCTGGCATTTTTATGTCGAGCAAAATCAAGTCTGGAGAACCTGAACGCGCGGCTCTGATTGCCATTTTGCCGTTGATTACGCCCCGGACTTTGTAGCCGCGATCCGACAGCGTTGCTGATAAAACTTGCAAATTTTCGGGAGTGTCGTCAACAATTAATATGTTGCCTTTATTATTGTGTGTTTGAGTGGTGGTCATTGATGGTATTTTTGTTAAATTTATAATTGCTGAAATTATGAAAACCAATTAAATCGTCATAAAAAATCGGTAAGTGGGAAAGGAGCGAGTCTTTAGACCTGAGAGGAAAACGACTCGGCGATTTCAATCGCCTTGAATCCCCTTTCGGGGTTAGAGGGGTATGGTTGCCCCTCTGTGGAGATATGGTTGTCTCCGAATCCCTTTCGGGTAATGTTCGCCTCGACCTGGTTATAAAGGCTTGTTAGACCTGCAACACTGTTTCAGTGACTTTAAAACTATTTAATTGCAGATGACAGAGCGGAAAACTGGCGTCGCATTCTCCGGTGTCGTGACCTAAATAACGTCTCCTCGACAAGAGGGGTCTGGTCAGAACAGCTTGCAATTTCTTACAAGCTCAGTGGCTTGAGCCCTGAGTTCCTGACTATAGCACTCGCTCCAGCATCAACTACTTCTATATTTACAGAACTTACCTACAAAAAACCGAGAAACCGGGTTTTTCAACCAAGATAGAGAGCCTTCAACAGTTGACAGTTGATAGTTGACAGAAGGAGAGCGACCTCTACCTAGAAAGAAGAGGATTGGAGTAATGAATAGTCTGATTTTAATTTCTCCCTCGAAGGCGGGCGGGCTTTCAACCAATTCTTTCTGGTAATACGATTTTAGATTTTAGATGGGGAATGAATGATTCTATAAGGGTTTGGAGCGCTGGCAAAGCAGTTGCTTTTTTTGTGTAACTGGTATAACGAGATATTTTCGTTATAAGACCCAGTTTCTTCGTCCACCTTTATACTGATTTAAATAATTATCAAAGATAGTTTAGCCGATCGCCCAGGAGCAAGTTTAGCAATAGTCGATCGACCTCAACCATCAACAATCCCGAACCCGCCCCTCTCCCCTCGAACCTCTCCCCTCTAACCTCAACATCCGTTAAATCCGTTACATCCGTTATAAAATCCGTTGCCGAACTTCCTTCTTCCCTCAAACATTTCTAAATTCCTCAATCAAATCAATAATCCGATCGCACCGGAAGTTATTCGCCAAATCGGCAATCGCGCTGCGGTAACCAGCATCAACAGGAGGAATCGACAACAGCAGCCGAAAAATCTCCTCGTTATCAACCGAATCCGCCGCCTCGTACAACTCATCAACCCATTGGAGAGGCATAGCTTCAAAAAATGAAGAATTCAGCGCAACAGGCAAAGGAGCCGTCACAGTCGGCGCCGAAACGTCACCACCAGCAACAGGATCGGAACTTAGCGAAGCTTCTCGATCGTAAACATAGCGGACACCCAGATACTTAGCCATCTTTTCCAGAATGACTTGTTCCCGAAAAGGCTTAGCGACAAAATCATCGCACCCAGCAGACAAAATCACCGATCGCTCTTCATCAAAAGCACTCGCCGTCAGAGCAATAATCACCGTTGCTTGACCCTTCAAATGCGCTTTAATCTGTTTAGTAGCTTCGTAGCCATCCATCACCGGCATCCGCATATCCATCCAAATCAAATGAGGTTCCCAACTCGACCACACGGACAAAGCTTCAACGCCATTTTCAGCCTGCCGCACAGTAAAACCGAGAGATGACAGCATTCTCACCAGCAACAAACGGCTTTCCAGGCGATCGTCCACAGCTAAAATGCGGTATTCCGGCTGTCCGGGTTCCAGGCCCACAACGCGACGAGTTGTTTGAGCAACCTGAATTTCCACTGCATTAGGGAGCGAAACTTTAACATCAAATCTAAAAATACTGCCGTTAGCGACGCTGCTTGTCACCGTCATTTCTCCTCCCATTAACTCAACGAACTGTTTGCTGATCGGCAAGCCTAAACCAGTTCCTTCATGAGCTTTTCTTCCGCTTTCTGTCTGAGCAAAAGGCTTAAACAAACTATCCATTTCTTGGGCAGAAATTCCCGCCCCCGTGTCTTCCACTTCAAAGAGCAAGCAGCAATTTGCGATCGGCCCAATCTCTTCGTTATTTCTGTTTGACAACAGCTCATGTTTGATTCTCAAGTTAACACCACCTTCTGCCGTAAACTTGATCGCATTTCCCACCACATTAATTAATACTTGACGCAACTTACTTTCATCTGTTTCTACATATTGAGGGAGGTTGGGCGCAGCATCACAAATTAACTGCAACCCTTTTTTTTCGGCTTGCAGCTTCAGCATATCTTCAGTATTTTCTAGCATTCTGTGCAAGTCGAAGGTGCTGTTATTGAGTGTCACCAGCCCGACTTCGATTTTTGACATTTGCAGAATATTGTTGATCAGATCGAGCAAATGTTCCCCGCTGCGGCTAATAATTCCTAAATATTGCTGTTGGTCACTACCGAGGGCTGCGTCGCGCGCCAGCAGTTGACTGAAACCGAGAATCGCGTTGAGGGGAGTTCGCAATTCGTGGCTCATATTCGAGAGAAATTCACTTTTAGCCTTGTTGGCTCTGTCGGCTTCTTCTTTGGCTTTTTGCAGCGATATTTCTGCTTGTTTGCGCTCAGTAATATCGCTGGCTGTGCCTGTGGTACCGATGATATTTCCTGCTGCATCCAATCGCGCGATCGCCTTTGTATTGACATCTATCTGCCTGCCGTCTTTCCCTAATACTATACTTTCGTACTGAAACACAGCATCTCCCGTCAGCAAGTGCTGCTGAAGTTCTCGGTTCCGGTCTATTTGGGCAGGCGCCAAGAAATCGCTAAAAGAATAGCCTAGCATTTCTTCCGGCTCATAACCGTAGATTTGTTTGACAGCTTGGTTGACAAAAGTCAGGTGTCCTTGGGCATCGCAAGACCAGATAATATCTTGGGAAGTTTCAACTAAATGACGGTATTTTTCTTCGCTTTCTGCTAATGCTATTTCCGCCAGCTTGCGGGCAGTAATGTCCATCAAAGTTGTGAAGAGTTTAGTCACTTGCCCTTGTTGGTTGACAACTACTTCTCCTTTGGATTCAATGTAGCGGATCGAGCCGCCTTCACTTGTCTGTGACGGGCAAGTATCCGCAGCAATTGTCGGTTCCGGGCGCAGGATGCGATATTCCAAACTGTAGGATTTGCCGCTAGCAATAGCAGCGTCGATCGTTGTTTGCCATTTTTGGCGATCGTCCGGATGCACGTATTGTGCAAATTCACTTAGTGTTGGCGCAGCCTCGGTTGCATCGAGATCGAAAATATGAGATAATTCTTCCGACCAAGTAGTTGTATTGGCAGAAAAATCGCATTCCCAATTGCCGACGCGGGCGATTCTCTGCGCTGCTGCTAAGGATGCAGCTAGAGCCCGGAGTTTTTCTTCTGCCAATTTGCGATCGCTAATATCTTGAATCACAGAAATCACGCAGGTTTCGCCGTGAATGTCAATGATTTCAGCAGACACCAGCCCGGTTCTGAGTTCCCCAGTTTTCGTGCGCCAATCAAATTCGTAGTTACGAACAATTTTTTGTTCGTCTAACATTGCAAACAACTTGGCGCGGGCTGGTTCGCTTTCCCAAAGATTCAAATCAAGCGCCGTGCGATCGATAATTTCTGCTATCGAATAACCAATTGTCTGACAAAAAGCCTCATTGACTTCTAAATAACGACCGTCTTTAAGTCGGGCAATAGTAATCGGGTTGGGAGAAGAACGAAAAGCTTTAGCAAACTTTTCCTCAGACAAGCTCAGTTGTGCAGTCCGCTCCTCAACTAAAGTTTCCAATTCTTGATTCAGCTTTTGGAGTTGAGCATTTTGTTCCCCTAATTGCTTCTCCATAAAATAGCTGTTGACCGCTTCTTTTAAGGTCAACTTCAAATCTTCTGACTGCCAAGGCTTAGATATGTAGCGGTACAATTTAGCATATTTAATAGTATTCGCCACAGCTTCGAGGTCTGCTTGCCCCGTCAGCATGATTTTGATGGTTTTTGGTGAAATTATGTGAATCTGCTTCAGTAATTCGTCCCCTTTGATATTGGGCATCAGGTAGTCGGAAATCACAGCCACGATTTCGCAACCCTCTTCCAGCAATTCATCTATCAACTCTAAAGCCTCTTCGCCGCCTTCGGCTGTTTCTAATAAATGTTCTTCTCCTAGGGCTTTTTTTAACTCAATCTTCAAACTTTCAAGAATGATCGGTTCGTCATCCACGCAAATAATCACAGGTTTATTGTTCATATTTTTGCTAAACCAGATTTTATAGTTTCTACTAATTCTTGACCGTCCCACGGCTTGTACAAACAGCGGTGCAAGTTTGCCTGCTCTTTCACCCGTTCTATTGCTATTTCGTCAGCTTGCCCGGTCAGCATAACTTTCACAATATTGGGATATTTTTGGTGAACCCGGATCAAAAATTCATCTCCTTTAAGACCCGGCATCAACCAGTCAGATACTATGACCAAAATATCGCTTTCCTCTTCTCCTTGAATTTCCTCAATAATTTCGAGAGCTTCATCGGCATTTTCTGCTACTTCATAGAGGTAATCATCACCAAATTCTTTTTTCAGTTGAATCTTCAAGCTGTTTAAGATTACAACTTCATCGTCAACACACAAAATTACTGGTTTTGGCATAAAATTTTACTCTTTTTTTATTTTAAAATGGACGGGCAGATTGAGCCAAATTTTAATTTCTCTCAGTGATTTCGATAGGCAAGGATACAGTAAATTTGGTTTGACCTGGCACGCTTTCTACTTGCAGTTTACCTTGGTGTTTTTTAATGATTTTATGAACGATATCCAATCCCAAACCGCTGCCTTCTCCAGGAGGTTTAGTAGTGAAAAATGGCTCAAAAATTCTAGGCATAATCTCTGGAGGAATGCCGGGGCCGCTGTCGGTAATACTGACTGATATTGCGTTATCTTGGTGTTTGACCTCAATTTTTAACATTCCTTTGTTGCCCATCGCTTGTAAAGCATTATGAAGCAAATTTGTCCAAACTTGATTTAGTTCATCAGGATAGCATAGCATAGAGGGTAAATCATTACCATAATTCCTGACGACTTCCACACCATGTTTGATTTGGTAGTGGTAAAGCGTTAAAACAGTATCAATCCCGTCGGTAATATTGGCGATCGCCTTGGAACCCGACTGGTCGTAACGAGAATAGCTTTTCAAGGCAAAAACAATTTTGGCTGCCCTATCTGTCGCAGTAACAATATTTTTAGTGCTTTTTTGTACCGTAGCAAATTCGTAAGCGGTTTGTAAAATATTTGGACTTGCGCTGTCTTTCAACAAAGGTAAAAAACGTTCGAGATTATTGCAAATACCAATATCTAACAAGGTACAAGCAAGGCTGTCAGCGTCGTCAATTTTTTCTAATTCTAATTGCCGCTGCAAAAGTTTTTTCAACTGACGTTTTTCTTTGCTAGATAAGTTGTCTGTTTCCGTAGTTGAGTTGTACAGCAGGGCAAAGAAATCCTGCTGCCGTTCCGGAGATAGTTGCTTGAAAAATATCGGTAACTGGTGCAATTGTTCGGCCCAGAAGTCGGCGATGTTCTGCACCGAGGAGCGAATCGCCCCTAAAGGAGAATTGATTTCGTGGGCAACTCCGGCAATTAACTGTCCGAGGGCTGCCATTTTTTCTGATTGAATCAGCTCTTGTTGAGTGCGCTTCAGTTCTTCTAGGGTATGAGCTAATTCTACATTTTTTTTGCACAGCGCTGACTCTGCTAGTTTGCGGGCGCTGATGTTGCGGGCAACCCAAATCACTGCATCTTTTGAGAACAGAGAAATACAGGCGGAAAACCAAATTTCGCGATCGCCAACTGTTAAACTGTAGTCGAAATTGAGGGTTTGTTGCGTCTCTAGCACTTGCTGAACTAGCATCCACCAATCATCGGGGTTGTCGTCGTCAAAAAAATGTTCGACCGTCAGGCTGACTAGATCGCAATCCGGCTCATAAACTGCCGCCGTATTAGTCGGCAAAACCTCTATGTTGCCATGAATATTTAGTACGAGAACGATGTCTGTCATCGCTTCAAAAACAGCACGAACTTTGGTTTCAGAAAAGTGTAATTTTTCTTCTAGCAATTTGCGATCGCTAATTTCTTGCTGTAATTCTTGGTTGCTGGCTCCTAGTTGAACCGTGCGCTCTCGAACTCGCTGCTCCAGTTCGGTGTTGAGGCGGCGCACTTCAGCTTCGGCGGTGGCGCGGTCTTGTATTTCCTTCTTTAATTGACTGTTCGTGTTAATTAATTCTACAGTACGCAGCTTAATTTGCTCTTCTAAGTTTTCATTTAATAACCGCAACTCTTCCTCTATTTCGGTTCTGCGAAGCGCTTCTTTTTGCAATTGTTCGTTCACTTTTTTTAACTCCAGGATATTTTCGGCAACTGTTTCCTGCAAAAGCTCGACATTCGCGTGCATTTCTACCGGGTCTAAGGCTTGCAGCAGGCTACTTTGGGTGATAATTCCGGCTAAATATCCTCCCTCGTCCACCACCACCAAGCGCCGGATGTGGCGATCCTGCATGAACTGGTGAGCCTCCCACAATGTGGCTTTTGCCTGCAACTGCATCAGGGGAAAACTCATGGCGGTGGCGGCCATCGTGCCAGCGAAATCGAGTCCGGCAGCTTGGAATTTAACAATGTCCCATTCTGTAATGATGCCGACTGGTTTCTGATTTTTGTTGTCGGACTCATTGCAAATGACTATGCAGCTTTTGCGGTGAGTTGCCATCTGTTTTGCCACTTCTAAAACTGAGGTGTTAGTTGAGGCAACTCTTACTTCTGCGGTCATAATTTCTTCGGCGCGCCGCATTTGCAGCAAGTCGCCCGGTTTCAGGATTTGACGGATGCTTTCTCCGGTGATGGCGCCCAGCAAGTTTCCGCTGTTGTCTGTGACGGGCAAGTGACGGATTTTTGTCGTTAGCGCAGCCCTCGAAGAGGATCGCAATATACTCAATATTTTGAAGATATTCCCCGCTTTATCCAGGGAAATGGCGATCGGCTTTTGTGTCATTACCTCAGAAATTGTCATCCCTGCTAGCGGCATTTCGCTCGCAGTGATTTTCACAACATCGCGCTCTGTAAAAATTCCCATCAGTTGCCGATCGAACGCGATTAAAATGCAACTAGCCCTCGCCTGAGTCATGGCGGCGATCGCGACTTTCAAGGGTGTATCAGGAGGGAGTACCGGCGGTTTGCGGTCGATCGCCTGTTCTAAGAAGCTTTGGCTATCAGAAACTGTTATTGACATGGGCAAATCAAGGGGGAGATGCAGGTGGAACCGGCAATTAATGCCATTTTAGCTTTGAGCTTTGACAATGGCCGCACCCTGACCGCGATCGAAGTCTGACATCCGTCTCATACCATTTTAGATTTGAGAGTTTAGATTTGAGATTAAAGAATTGAAGAATTGGAAATCATCGCCGATCGCATAACGGTTTGGAACACTGGCCTAATTTCCATTTTAGTTTGACCTTCCAAAAAATGGATACCGTCCCACCGACTCAAGTCATAGAGCACGAAAAATTTTAGACTCCTGTTCAAGCTCCCAGATTCACGGCACTACAACTAAATCTAAATTCTCAAATCTTAAATCGAATGACATCGGTCTAGAGTGGCATTTTTGGTCGCGACTCGGTAAAATTTCTAGTGCTATAGCGCTAAACGGCGATCGGAATTGACACGATAAAGCTCGTTTGACCGATCGCAGATGTTACTTCTATATTACCCGAATGTTTTTCGACAATTTTCTTAACAATATCCAGTCCCAAGCCGCTGCCTTCTCCGGCGGGTTTTGTGGTAAAGAAGGGTTCAAATATTCGCGGCAAAATTTCCGGGGGAATTCCTGTGCCGTTATCCCTAACGCCCACCAACAGGATCTGATTTTCTACTCTAACATCTACTGTTAAAATTCCGCAATTGTTCATTGCTTGTAAAGCATTGTGAATCAGATTTGTCCAAACTTGATTGAGTTCGTCTGGATAGCACAGCAATTCCGGCAGTCCATCTTGATAATTCCTCACAACTTCTACTCCGTGTTTGAGTTGGTTGTAATAAAGAGTTAATATAGTTTCAATTCCCTCAGTAATATTGGTGATAACCTTTTCTCCCGTAGAGTTAGAGCGAGAATATGCTTTTAGGGCAAAAACTACTTTTGCAGCTCTATCTGTAGCTGTGATAATAGTATTCGTACTTCTTTGCAAAGCAGTAAATTGATAGGCTTGCTGTAAAATATCCGAGCTAGTGGGGTCTTGCAGCAAAGGCAAAATTGATTCGATATTGTCGTAAATGCCGATATCAACTAAAGTGTCAGCTATTGTTTCTGAATTTCCCACAGAATTGTTTGATAGCTGCTGGATCAAAGCTCTTTTAAACTGGCGTTTTTCTCGGTTAGAAAAGAGCATCGCCTGCGACTGGTATTTGGGGAGCAGCGTCAATAAATCAGAGTAACGTTCCGGGGACATTTTGTGGAAAAAATCCGCGATTTGGGCCAGATTTTGATTGAAAAAATCGGCTAAATTCTCGATCGACGATCGAATCGCACCCAGGGGAGTATTGATTTCGTGAGCCACACCAGCAACTAGCTGTCCCAATGCTGCCATTTTTTCGGATTGAATGAGTTCTCGTTGCGTTGCTTGCAGGTGTTGCAGGGCTTCCGAGAGTTCTCTGGTGCGATCGGCTACTTGCATTTCCAAGGTTCTGTTGTACTCTGCTACCAGTTTCTCAGCTTGTTTGCGATCGGTGATATCGCTGAAAGCAGTAATCGCATAGACAATATTGTTTTTGTTGTCAAAAATCGGTTGCGAGTGCATTTCCAAAGGCACAATCTTCCCATCTCTGCGGACTTCTAAATTATCGGCGATCGCACTTTCGCCATTGAGAGCTCGCCAAGCCGGCAGTTGTTGTTCAGAACAGGGGCTTTCCATTCCTGATATATAAATTTCAGAAGCTGATATCAACTCTTCACCTGTAGCTGACGGCGCCAAAATTTGATCCAGCAACCGCTGTCCAGTTTCATTGATGTAAGATACCTTACCCTGGGGATTAAGTACAGTTATTCCCACAGGTAAAGCTTCTAAAAACTGCGTCAACTTGCTCTGACTTTCCCGCACTTCTGCGTAAAGTTTAGCATTAGCAATAGAAACAGCAGCCTGCGTCGATAACAGTTGCAAAACCTCTACCCTGTCATCAGTAAAAGCACTCGTAGTGAGATTGTTCTCTAAATAAACCATCCCAATTAATTGACCTTGATTCAGCAAGGGCGCGCACAATATAGATTGAGAATTATGTCTGACAATATACGGATCGCGCGTAAATCTTCCTTTGTTAGCTGCGTCACTTTCTACAACATTTTGTTTCCTACGAGCGACATAATTAATAATGGAAACAGGCAGGCACTTTTCAGCAGGAACCGACTGCAAAACATCCACGCGGTCGCCATCTAATTTTCCCGAAGCTTCTACCAAAAACTTACCTCGGCTTTCCAAAATCAAAAAACCATTTTCTGCCCCCGCATTTTGCAGCATAATTCTCATCAACTTCGCCAGCAACTTGTCCAGCACAATCTCGCTAGCGATCGCACCAAAGGCTTTCATCACTGCCGCCAAATCAAAAGTTTGGCCCGAATCGTGGCTGCTGGAAATATTAGTAACTGTAGCGCTGTCGCTGGTAATGCTAGTTGACACTGGAATTCTGATTAAAAATTGGGGATACTGTGTTTCCAAATCCTCAACTTTAGCTTGAGCTCCCCAGTGAGTGTAACCATAGTGAGCATCAGCCAAATAAACTCGTGCAATCTTCTCTTTTCCCCAACCGATATAGAACTTAGCTGCAAGTTCGTTAGCGAGAGCTTCTTCGTTAAGATATTCGTTTTGCTTCGCCAAACCAATCGCGCGATCGTACTCCTCCATTGCCTGAAAATTATCGCCCAAAACCCGATATTTCTCAGCCTCAACCAGATGAAATTTGTGCAAGTGATTCATGGGGGCGCGTGCAGCCCATGTCTGCATTTTCTTTTGGTTTTCTCCTACTCTTTCGAGCAGCATCTCTCTCTCCAATACATCCGCCTCAGAACAAGCAGCTAGTGCAGCCAAAGAATCATAAAAATGGAACACCGGCACAGTTAAAAAACCAGTTCCTCCCATTAAACCTTGTCTAAATTTACCTGCATTTTCCAGTGCTTGGCACAAATCCCCGAATAAATAACACAGTATGAGCTTGTGCAAATAAAAGTAATGTATTCCCGTGCGATCGTTCGCTTTCGCCAGCAACGGTAGCAGATGCTCTTCTTCGCAAGCTGTCCCCGATAAATTGCAAGGATTCTCTGCTTCACCCAGCAAGTTAAGCACCGCTTGATGAAATATTTGATTGCACTGCAAGTTGATTGATTGCTTGAGTTGAGCCAGCAGGTTGCTAGATTCAGCAATTTCGACTTTTAGATTTGTAAGTTCTTGCCCTACCAAATAAGCATATTGAGATTTTTGTTTTGCACAATAAGCGACAAACTCAAAATCTCCGTTTTTGAGTGCACTTTGATAGCTTTCTCGGAACATTGGCAGGGTTTCCCTGACATGATATTTGCTGTGAGCGATACAAGCTGCTACTATATATAATATCTTCCCTCGGAGGCTTTTTGCATTGAACATTGATGCTAAGTTTAAAGCCAATTCCCCTAACTTATTTGCCGATTCAATGTCTTGAGATGCGTAGTTCATAACTACGCCCCAAGCTGCGTAGAAAAAGGCAGAAAGCGGTGAATTTCCATACTGAATACATGAATTAATCTGTGACAAAACCAACGGAGTTAATAGTTGAGGATCGCAGTGAAATACCGCAGGAACTATGCTTGCTGCGATCCGCCTTGCTGCCAGTTGTTCGGGAGATGTCATCAAAGGCAGATTAATTAAGTCTTCGATCTTCTTTCCGGCTAATTTTGCCGCTGTTTGCTCTAATTCCCACTGAATGTTTAACTCGCTAGGATTATCGGAAAAAGTTACGCCAAATTGTGCTAGCACTTCTCTGGCGATCGCGATCGCTTCTGGCTGTCTCCTCTGCACGATATAAGCTTGAATTTTTACCTCATAAACTTTGATTTTGTCCAGCAGAGTTCTGCCTTGTTGCAGCACAGTCCCAGCCAACTGTTCCATCAGCTCAAATGCGCCGCTAAAGTACGCTACCTCAACGGATTCTATATAAAGATTTAAAGTTAACTCGTACTGATTTTCCCAGCTCGAATCTGCCAGCAATTGACGGCTGACATTTAAATACATCACCGCAGCAGCATAAGCGGCAGCAGCCTTAGCTTTTCTGCCAGCAATCAAATTAAAATTAGCGATTCGATCTCGCTGTTCCTGAGTAAATGTCGGTGTTAAATCTAAACCATTTTCTATGCCAATGTTAATCTGATCGACTATTTTAAAGATATCATCTGTCAGCGAATTTTCCTCCGTATTTTTCCATAAAAAGCAACCTATTTGCCAGTGAACTATTTTTTTATGGTCCTCGTCAATCAAAGCATAAGCGGCTTGTTGTACTCGATCGTGCAAAAACTTAAAATTCACAGTTAACAGCTCGGCATTTACCTCAGAAACTGCTAAAATCAAACCAGATGCCAGTGCTGCCTGGAGGTCAGCAAACACTAACTGAGGAGACTTTTCGCAAATCGCAGACAGCAGGTGCAAATCAAAATCTATTCCCACGCAAGCTGCTAAGCGTAAAATTTGCTGCGTTGACTCTGGCAGTTTTTGCAATTTGCCAATCATCAACTCCACCACATTATCGGTAATTTCCATCTCCTCAATTTGAGCTAGATCCCACTGCCAGCCGGCTTGAAATTCGGCGCAATTATTGACATAATCTGAGGCAGAAGTTGCGAATGAGGTAGCATCAAAAGTCAACTGTGGACAGCTAGGAAAACTAAAATTTATTAAGTTTTCGGAGTGCAGCATTTTCAGGAATTCGCTAACAAAAAAAGGATTGCCCCCTGTTTTTCGTTTCACCAATGCTGCTAGGGGTGCTGCTGATTTTTTGTCGCTGCGTAATGTGTCAGCAATCAAATTAGTAATATCTGCTATTTCCAACGGAGGTAAGGTAATTTGATTTACCGTTGCTCCCTGTTTTCGCAATTCTGCCACAGCCACCATCAAAGGATGAACAGGACTGACATCTCTGTCGCAATATGCTCCAACAATCAATAAATATTCGGGCTGTACTAGAGATAAATTCTCAAGGGTTATTGGTTGGAAAATTTCAATATTTTCGTGGTTTTGGCTGGTCATTGAACCCGCCACCATTAGTTGAATTAATTTGAGGCTAGCGGAGTCAGCCCACTGCAAATCGTCTAGAAAAATAACTAAGGGATGTTTCTCTGAAGAAAATACCCGCAGAAATTGGATAAATACTAAGTTAAAACGATTGGTAGCCTCATTTGGATCTAACTCTGGCACAGCAGGTTGTTTGCCGAGAATCAATTCTAAATCCGGCATCACATCAATAATTACTTGAGCATTTGGTGCAAGAGCAGCTAAGAGTTTGGCGCGCCAGTGCTGAAATCTATGTTCGCTTTCTGCGAGAATTTGTTGCAGAAGTTCTTCGCAAGCTTTGACTAGGGCACTGTAAGGAATTCTTGGCTGCGATTTGTCGAATTTTCCGGCGATTGAATAGCCTTGCTTTTCGATGATTGGCTGGTAAATTTCTTGTACCAGCGATGACTTTCCTGTACCGAAATCACCTGCTACTAACATCAACTCTACACGTTTTTGCCTGGAAAGTTGGGGGTCATTGTTGGTGATTCGTTCAAAGGCTGCCAGTAATGTTTGAATTTGTGTTTCGCGTCCGTACAGTTTTTGCGGAATTTGAAATTTATCGGAAATATCTTGGTTGGCTATGGAGATTTCTGATATTGTACCGTGGGTGTTTAATTGGTTGAGACATTCTTCTAAGTCTGCTTTGATGCCCCAAGCACTTTGGTAGCGGTCTTCTGCGTTTTTGGCTAATAATTTGGCGACGATATGAGAAACTGCTGCGGGAATTTGTCGATCGACTTCGGCGACCGGTTTTGGCTGTTTGGCAATGTGGCAATGTACTAATTCTAGGGCACTACTGGTTTCAAACGGCAGTTGGCCCGTCAGCATTTCATAGAGAGTTGCGCCGAGAGAGTAATAGTCGGTGCGATAATCTAGGCTGCGGTTCATTCTGCCAGTTTGTTCTGGAGAGATATAGGCGAGAGTGCCTTCTAGAATATGGGGATGCTTGAGGGTGGGTTGTTCGGTTAATTTGTCGGGCGCGAAGACGCTGGCTATCCCAAAGTCAATGATTTTGAGTTGGTTGGTGCTGGGATTGAAAACTATGTTGGCAGGGTTGATATCTTTGTGTATAATATTGGCGCTGTGAATGTCGCCCAAAATGTCAGCTATTTGAATGGCAAAGCTGAGAGATTCGGATAGAGTAAAGGGGCGAGAGTGCATCAACCTTTTCAAAGATTCTCCTCCGAAGTCTTCGAGTACGATCGCCAAAGTGCGATCGTACTGTTCTAAGCTGTAAGCTTGGACGACTCCTGGGTGATTTAAGCTGCGGATGATGTCATATTCTTGCTTGTGACGGGCGAGTGCAGCCGGGGTGGGGTACTCTTGCTTGAGTATTTTGAAGATTACGCGCTGACTGTCGGCCGATCGCACGCCCCGGTAAACTAGAGATCGATCGCTTTCATAGATTTTCCTGAAAATTTTGTAGCCTGGAAAGTGAAGCATAACCGCAGAATCTTAGAGAGCAGCAGCGTTTATCCTAGTTTGACAAACCTCTACCTAAAGGCGAGAGGATTCTTGCTTCATTGGGATTCCGACGAATTTACTTGCTAGCAAGCATCTTCACCGTATGCCCTACGGCTGCAAGTCCTCTAATTAGAACTAAAGCGAGCTGCTGCAACATCTCTATCGGTTGTATAACCGCAATTTGAGCAACTATGAGTACGCTGGGCAAGCTCTTTTTTGCCTGTTGCGACACCGCAATTTGGACAAATCTGACTGGTTTTCTTCGCATCCACTTTTTGGAAGTACACCCCGCGTTTCCAACAGGTTTGTTCCAAAATAGTGAAAAATTGACCCCATCCAGCGTCTAAGCAGTGCTTGCCCAGCATCCCTCTAGATAGTCCAACTAAATTTAAGTCCTCAACGAATACCATCCCCACATCATTGCAAATTTGATGAGAGATTTTGCGATGCCAATCTTTGCGACAATTAGCAACGTATTCATGCAAAAGAGCAACTTTTTTTTGAGCTTTGCGCCAATTATTTGAGCCAATCTGCTTTTTACTTACACGTTTTTGCAGCAATTTCAGCTTGCGTTCTGCGTCTATAAAAAACCTTGGCCGCTTGACTAAAAGACTGTTAGAAGTTGCTATGAAATTCGTTAGTCCGACATCGATTCCTAGGGGATTTCCGTGTGGCATTACCTCGGGAATTTTTACGTCCCATGCAACGGTCAGCATTACATACCAGCCGGATGCACGATTTACTACCCGTGCCTGCTTAATAATTCCACCATCGGGAATCGTTCGAGATTGCCAAAATCTTACCCAACCAATTACAGGCAGTTTCACACTACTATTTTGAATTGGGTTTAAACTTAGTTGTGGAAACACAAAAGACCTCATAGTTCCCCTTTTTTTGAATCGGGGAAATCCGTGGTTTTGTTCCCACATACTTACAAATGCCTTTTCTAGTCGGCGCAGCACTTGTTGTAAAGCTTGAGCATTAATACGTTGTAATGCAGGGCTGGTTTTCCTGTATGCAGTTAAGGCTTTACATTGAGTTGAGTAAGTTGGTCTGGGCGTGTCAGCTCTGATGATGAATTCCGAGCGAAGGGAACAAGCGTCAATCCGACATTTTCGCGAATTATACCAATCTTTACGTTCTTGCAGGGCATAATTATATACCTTGCGACATTGTTCCAACCAATCCTCAAATATTGCTACTTGTGTTTTTGTTGGTTTCAATTTGAATTCATAAGTCAGATTGAACACTTGCATCACCTCCTTGTTTGATTTTACTAGATTTCTACAAAATGGCAAGAAGATTTATAGAATAAAGTCGTCCTGGAAGGACGAGGCTCTAACCCCCTAATTTTGGTAGCGATTGATATGTGTTCGCAGCTACCGCCACCAATATTTTCAGACTTGCCTGTGACCCACATTCGGCACCCGCCTAGCGGTAGACAGTATAATTATTCATAATAATAGCTGTTTAAGGTAATAAGTGATACCTTTTAAAAAAAATATATCCGTTAATATACGGTATAAAAGTATAATTTATAGATTAATGGCTAGATAAAAATAAGTAAAAACCGATTGTGACAGTTGATGGTAACGAATGTATCTGCCAGCTCTAAACCACGACCTTCATCAATCATTCGCCAATGTTCAGTGTAAAATCTAAAATCTAAAATCAAATAACCCTGCCTTTGTACGCAAGCATTCAAGGCAGGGTTATTGTTGAATATTCGGAATTCTGAGCGAGTAGTCCATGGCGGGCGAGGCCGGATTCGGCTGCCAAGCATTGCACTACTCGCCCAATCGAGTTATTTTAGAGCTACGTTCGGCCAACATCAGCACTATATAAATAGTCATTACATAACCGGCGGCTAGAATGGGAATAATTAGAGGAATATCGCGATAAATCATAATTAGAACCAAAAGTCAAGGACGAGGAGGAGGACGGGACAAGTTCAAGACCTACTACATTAAGTCAGCACGCAAGACTATGCCTTGGTTCTGAAGGCTACTTTTCCATATCAGGCTTGCCGAAAAACTTAGGCGTTCCCGGTGAGTCGATTTGAGATTTTCCATTTTTCGATTTTAGATTTACTCGGCAGATAAATCTGGGAGCTTCAACTAAGATCTAAAATTTTGGGCTACCCACGACAATTGTCGTGGCTTCTACCCGTTTTTGGGCGAGGTCAATAATGATTTACTGCTTTACAGATGCTGGAACAGCGTAAAACCATCCACTTTAGCTGCTTTGAGCTACCGTGCACATCTCATGCGCTAGTCTTAACTCCTGAAAATTTTTAGCCACAAGGAACTAAAAATCTGTCCCAGAAATTTTCGCTGCGATCGACTAACAAGGCTGGCTCTACGAAACTCTTACAGGCATCTGAAAGCTACCTGCCAGCCAGGCTCAATTACAGCCTGTGCTTAATGTATAGAATTGTTTAAATCCTTAATACCTATGATAACACAGGGTTTCTGGGATTTAGTTATTTTTTGGCAGTGTACTTAACAATTCGATACAATAGGGGCAACCCCTCTGCCAGCGGGTCATTCACCGGAGGTAGTGGGGTGACTCTTAGCCCCTAGCAGATGACAAATAACTGCCGATCGGCTAGATTTTTCTTCCCTATTGCAGAGAATTGTCTTAAAATAAAGATATGATATGTAAAATTTTGTTACTTTACGGCTTGAGTCGGCGTATCCATGATCTCTAGCACTCTCCTATTTTCCTCGGTTGAAGAAGACCTGCGACTGTTGACAGAAAACTTAAAACAGTTAGTGGGTGCCCGTCATCCCATCTTGTACGCGGCTGCAGAATACTTATTCGGCACAAAGGGAAAACGGGTGAGACCCGCAATAGTCTTGTTGATGGCCAAGGCGACGATGCCCGATCGGGAAATCACCGAAAAACACCGCCGCCTCGCGGAAATCACAGAAATGATCCACACAGCCAGTCTAGTCCACGACGACGTGGTGGACGAGTCGGATCTGCGACGGGGAGTACCGACAGTACACAGTCGGTTTAACAACCGAGTGGCAGTATTGGCGGGAGATTTTCTGTTTGCTCAATCTTCGTGGCACTTGGCAAATCTGGACAACCTGCCAGTAGTCAAACTGCTTTCAGAAGTGATTATGGATTTAGCTGAGGGCGAAATTCAACAGGGACTAAATGGATTTGACACCAGTTTGTCGATCGCAGCGTACTTAGAAAAAAGTTATTACAAAACAGCGTCTTTAATTGCCAACAGCTCTAAAGCAGCGGGCTGTTTGAGCGAGGTTTCAGCAGAAATAGCAGATGATTTGTACAACTACGGTCGCAACATTGGTTTAGCATTCCAAATAGTAGATGATATATTGGATTTCACTGCTTCAACGGAAACTTTGGGGAAACCCGCAGGCTCGGATCTGATCGGCGGTAATCTGACAGCACCAGCGCTATTTGCCCTAGAAGAAAAGCCTTATTTGGAAGTTCTGATAGAACGCGAATTCGCCCAAGAAGGAGATCTACAGCAGGCTCTGGCACTGGTACACGAGTCTAGGGGCATAGAGCGATCGCGAGAACTAGCAACAAATCACGCACAAAAAGCTGTCGAATACTTAGCTGCGCTACCCCATTCAGAATCCCGTCAAGCCTTGATTGATTTGGCAGATTACGTTTTGAGCCGGCTGTATTAGAGGTTAAAAAGTTGCACTTTATTGGTAATGGGTAATTGGTGTAAACAACCAGGTCAAATGTAGTCCCAGACTGCTTTGACGCTGAGGCCCAGATCCCCCCTAACCCCCCTTCTTAAGCAGGGCGGTTTTATTGTCGTCAGACAAATTAGGTACGTAGTTGCGATCTTTGCGCTCTTTCTTAATCCTATAAAGAGCGCTTTCATCGCAACTACGTACCTTGGCCGATCGCGCGAGCCGACCTTTGAGCGATACTTTTGGTAGTTTTATATCTCCTATCCTGACAATTAATCCACCCTGCCTAACCCCCCTTCTTAAGGGGGGAACAAGAATTTTCTCAAAGTCCCGCTTATTTAGGGGGATTTAGGGGGATTTAGACTCAGCGTCAAGCGAGATTTATCAATGGTTTCAGTCTTAAGTTGACACTAATTGGTAATGGGTAATTGGTAATGGGTAATACCCGAGGCCTAATGCCCGATCGCCAATTAATAACAAATTGATTTGTTTAAGCAATATCCGACGGTGGAGCCGATCGATACTGTTGCAAGTAAACATTTATTAAGTCCTGCACTTGTCGGCGAGGGATTTCCACCCCGACTTCTTGATTGCCGGGATTTTCAAAAAAAACAATACTGTCGAGACCTTCAAGAGCAATCATCTGAAATAAAATGTGAGTGACAGGCAACTGTACGGGCTTGACGCTCCCGCCCCCAGCCGCCGCAGCGGAGGACGCATCTTTAAGAGTGGGAAAAGCATAAATCACCTTCTTCTCCCGTCCTGGTTGCTTGAGATTGCTCAAAACCACGATCGCCCAACTTTCGTCTACCGATTGCAGGATCGAGTATTCGAGGTGCTGTAGCTGTTGGGCAATTAAAACCAGCGCTGGGGCGATCGCCTCTAAGATTTGTGGCGTCGAACCGTCAGGCGGAGCTTGCTCGATTAGTGCTTGAATCTGTAGATCTAAATCCATCAGTGAGTTAATTGGAAATTTGAGTTTAATAATGTCAGGGTGACAGGTGCAGGTGCAAGTATGTAATACTTAGCACTGCCCCATATTAAGCTAAAATGCGAAATCTGAAGTCCCATAAATTTGATTAGACCTCTTGCAAAAGTATTTTTGCGGTGTTGTTTGCATTAATTCTTGTTCAGTGTTCCCTGTTCCCTGTTCCCTATTCCCGACTTTTGCAAGAAGCCTATTGATAAATATAAAACATATACCCAAATATAGCCTTTTTTCGCAAAAATTCTGCATTTTTTAGATTAATTCACGCTTGACCCTTCAAAGTCAAAAAATATTGCGTCTCGTCCTCGATTTAATTGATGCGGGTGTCGGTGGCGGATCCAAATTTTATACTTATGTACGAAAAAAAACGGTTTCTGCTAAAAATTATCTCGTCCTCACCACCAAAAACCCCTGGTTAAACCTGGTTGGTGGTGGATAGTACATCCGGGACACATCAAGAAAAAGCAGCCGTCACTGTTTTTGTAGAACCGGAGATCGAGGGCATTGCAGTTTGTCCTGTGCCGGAAATACCGGAGCAAGTAGCGGTAGAAAAAAAATCTCCATACTGCTACTAACTGTGCTAATTTCAATGTGAGCTGTAAACAATCATGCGGGAAATCTGCCAGAGCGTGGAAACCATATTTCAACTGCTGTTAGACGAACTCAAAAAGTCCACTCGCGCATCTGAGCAAAACTGCCAAGATGTAGCAGGGCGACTCGCAGCAGAAGTCAACAGGATATGCACAGAAAGTCAGCGAATTCAAAACTCGGGAGACATAGAGGGTTCAGCCCAGAGCCTAGCTCAGCACCGCTTGCAACAATGCCTCCACTACTATAGTTTAGGCTCCGGGCCCGGGCGAGTAGAATTGCACAGTACCCTCAGCGCGATCGTCTATCGCTACATCACCCCTCCACAGGTGCAGTCTAGCTATCAGGCGCGAGTAGAACTGATCAAAGATTTCTTGCAAGGATTTTATCTGGAAGCTTTAAAGGCATTCCGGCGGGAAACCCAACTGCCACCTACCTACAGTCCTCGCACTCGCTTAGAACTAGCAGAGTACATGGCCTTTGTAGAGCGTTTTGGCAAGCGGCGCATTCCCTTGCCTCGCAACCGGAGCCAGCAACTAATTATTTTGCGGGCCCAAACCTTTTCCCAGCAGCAACCCAAAGAAACCTCGGTGGATATGGAACAAGCCGCCGATGGAGGGGCTTCAGATTCCGACCAAACTTGGAACGACACGTCGGTGCACTCCGTGCGGGAAGCCATGGCAGGACAGGGTTCCTCGGCAATTCGCCCCCAAGGCGAAGAGTCAGAATCTCTGCGGCAAAATGTGATTGATGAATTAGTGGCGTATTTGAAAGAGCGCAACCAACAAGAATGCGCTGATTATTTCATATTGCGCTTGCAAGACTTGCCGACTAATGAAATAGAGTCGCTTCTAAACATAACTCCCCGTCAAAGAGACTATTTGCAGCAACGCTTTAAGTACCATTTGCTCAGGTTTGCCATGTCGCACCGCTGGGAACTGGTTCACCAGTGGCTGGAAGCAGACTTAGATAAAAATCTGGGTTTGCTGCCTTCCCAGTGGCAGATCTTTGGCGAGCAAATCGGCCCAGAGGGTCAGCGTTTGTTAAAGTTGAAGCAACAGGGTCTGTCGGAGTCAGCGATCGCGCAAACCCTCGGCAGCACGGTAGCCCAGGTACAGAAACGGTGGTTTAAATTACTCGAACTTGCCTGGGAATTACGAAATCGTTCAGATTCCGGAGAAGGGGCATCTAGTGATGAATAACGAAACGAACAGGGATGCAGAGGCTTTCGAGCGCCATTTCTTAGACTGGGTATTGCAGGCGCCGATCGAGAATGCCTCTAGCGAAGATGAGGAGAGCTTCAATCTGCCCCCTTATTCAGAAGAGTGGGGCAACGAAGACAATTCTGGGGTGGAATACTGGGAATGGGACGAACCAGACCCGCTGGATTATCAAGTGAGGGCGCACAGCAATGCACCCGCACAACCGCTGACAATTGGAGATATACCGACCGTGCAAGACCGTTTTCAGACCTTGTTAAAAGAAAGGCTTAGAGCCGAAATCGAATCCAACCCGCCTCTGTTCCCCTGGGAAACAGAAATTAAAAGTTACGACCACGACTACCCAGACGATGTAGCCCCCCAATGGGTTCCCCCCCTACATATCTGGACTCCCCAACTACAAAATATTAGATGGGGTCGCCTGCCAATTCCGATCGCCCAAGGGGTGTTTGCTCAACTGCTAGAACCTTGTCAGGAATTGGTCATGTCGTCACTGCGGGAAGGAGCAAAGTTAGTCCGTGCTGTAGATAGCTTGTTTCCCGACCAATCTCAGGAACTTAACGAATTAGCTGGTATCGTACTCCTGGGTGCGACAAGAGGAATTACTGCTTCAGAAGTAGAAGATTTACCGAATTACTCCGAGGCAACTACCGATCAACAAATGCTCATGTCGCTGTTGGCCGCCCGAGAAATCCTTGACTCTCTAACTTTGAATTGTCCTGTAAATCAGCCGCCGGTTTGCCGAGAATGGTTGACAGCTTTGGGTTCGCTGACTCTGCAAGCTCAATATCTGTCCCACCGCAATACAGAACCACCAAGGCCGTGTTTGAGAGTTGAATGCGAATTTCCTGGGGGAGGAAGTTTGGAACTCAAGGGAGGAGATGCTGAAGCAACTGCACACCGTCCGAATTCGGGGCATTTAAGTGTGGAGTTGTTTGACCCGCAACCGGATAAGACTTATGCTTTAGAAGTTCGATTCCAAAATTTCGAGACCAGACCTCTGATGTTTGCTATTCGTCCAACTTTGGAAGAACAAGATAGCAACTAGAATAGTAAAATTAGAGTAAATAATTGAGATTTTTACTCTGCGGTTTGACCTCACACAAAAGACGGATGCAATCTGCCGAATTCTGTCATGGAAAGCCAAAAAATTTAGATAGTAGTTCAAGCCCCCACATTTATATGTGGAGTGAATCTAAAATCTAAAATCTAAAATCAACTGAATTCTGTTGTGGAAAGCCAAAAGTTTTAGATATTAGTTAAAGCCTTCCTAGATTGAGAAGATTAATCTGTGGAGTGAATCTAAAATCTAAAATCGACTGACTTCTGTCGTGAAAAGCCGAAAAAATTAGATTTTAGTTAAAACCGTCTCAGATTAATCTGTGGAGTGAATCTAAAATCTAAAATCTACAATCTACAATCTACAATTGACTGAGTTGGATGGGTGCACATGACAACTGATAACCTGCGAAAGATACCTGTTTTGGGTAAGCTGTGGGAGCAGATTGAGGCCATGCCTCCGCCGGTGATTGAGGATTCTTTACTGCTGCGAATCCTGGTTCAGTTGTTGGTAATTGTGGGCATTGTGGCGACAGATGTTGCTGCTGAAGAAGCGCTGAACCTGTGGGCTGTGCCTGTTAGCATTGTGGGGGCAACTTGGAGTTGGTACCGCCGCCGCGATCGCAATGTGGCTGCTAAGTTCTGCATAGCTATTGCCATGCTGGTGGCGCTGTTCGCTTTTTTTGCCCGTTTGATAGGAGAGTTGAACGATACTCGGTTAGTTTTGGCGCAACTGTTAATTCACATTCAAGTGCTGCACAGCTTCGATTTGCCCCGCCGCAAAGATTTGGGCTATTCGATCGTGATCGGGTTGATTTTGTTGAGTGTAGCGGCGACTATCAGTCAAACGCTGACTTTTGGGCCGTTGCTAGTGGTGTTTTTGGCTTTAGCGCTGCCGACTTTGGTGTTGGATTATCGATCGCGCTTGGGACTTTCCAAAGCAGACGATAGCAAGCAGAAAGTAGAAGGTGCAGCCAAAAATAAGAACTGGTCACTATTTGCTGCTACTCTATCCCCCAAGTATTTTGGTTGGCTGCTAGCGATCACTGTTGGGTTGGGGCTGGCTATTTTTGCGTTTTTGCCGCGCCTCCCAGGCTATCAGTTGCGGACTTTTCCTGTCAGTGCTCCCATTGAATATCAGGGGGAATTTGACTCGCGCAGCATTTTAAATCCGGGGTATGTCAGAGGGGGAAACCAACAAGGGACTGGCGGAGGAAGGGGGAGAAACCCAGATACAGGGCCAGGAGAAGTGGACTCTACTTTTTATTACGGTTTCAATCAGCGCATCAATCAGAATTTGCGGGGGGAAATGAAACCGCGAGAGGTGATGCGGGTGCGATCGCAAGCGGCGGGTTTTTGGCGGGTGTTGGGCTTTGACAAGTACACTGGTCAGGGTTGGGAAATTTCTCGCAACGAACAAGCTCAAAAGGTTACTAGACCTAGCTGGTCTTATCAATTTTACCTGAATCCATTTCCTAATGCGCCTCGGACTCAAGAGGTGATTCAAAGTTATACTATTATTGCTCAGTTGCCGAATTTGATTCCGGCTTTAAACAAACCAAAGGAACTTTATTTTCCAAGTCCAGAGGTGGCGGTTGATGCGGAGGGGGGTTTGCGAGCGCCTGCGGAATTGGGAGAGGGCGTGACTTATACGGTGATTTCTAATGTGCCTTTCCGCGAGCGGGCTGAGTTGAATAAAACTGGTACAGATTACCCGAAAAACATTCGCAAATTCTATTTGGACGTGCCGCCGAAAATTGCAGCCAAGGTGCGGGCAAAAACTGAGGAAATTTTGCAGGCTAGAACTAGGGTATCAAAGTCGGAAAGAGCGATCGATTCTCCCTACGAAAAAGCTTTGTACTTAGCTCAATACTTGAAGCAAAACCCTAATTATAAAATTGAAAAAGCCTTGCCTTATTTAGAAGAAACTGAAGATTTGGTTGAGGGTTTTCTGTTTGGCTATCAAAACACCCAGGATGGCAAAAAAGTGACTGGTGGATATCCAGATCACTTTGCGACGGTACTGGCAATTATGCTCAGATCGATCGGGATTCCGGCGCGAGTGGCTGGCGGTTTCGACACGGGGGAGTTCAACCCGTTTACTGGTTTGTATGTGGTGAAAAATACCGACGCTTTCATGATGACGGAAGTATATTTTCCCAATTACGGCTGGTTTGGTTTTAATCCGATTCCAGGTTATCCACTGATTCCCGCTTCGGTGGAAGATAACCAGACTTTTAGCGCGCTGGAATCGTTTTGGAAGTGGATCGCGGGTTGGCTGCCGACGCCTCTGAGAAGCGGATTAGATTCAGTCATCGGTTTTGTAATTCGCTGGATTAGTTTGATTGTGGGCTGGTTTTTGGGGCAGTTTGCGAAGGGTTGGGTTGGGTTGTTTACTGGGTTAATTAGTGCGATCGCATTTGGCTTCATTGGCTGGTTAATGTGGCAAGGGTGGCGCAAGTGGCGCTACCGGCGCTGGCTGGGTAAGTTGCCAGCAGTAGAGGGGGTTTATCAGCAAATGTTGCAGGATTTGGCGAGTCGGGGATTTCCCAAGCAGAAAGCTCAAACGCCTTTGGAGTATGCTGAGGCAATGCGCGGCCATCATGCAACCGATGAAGCTGAGGTAATTGAGGAAGTTTCGCAAGCTTACGTGCGGTGGAAGTACGGTGGCGAAGCGGGAAATTTGGATCAGTTGCGGCGGTTGGTGGATAATTTAAGGCGATCGCACTTAAAGAAACTGAAAAACCGCTGGTTGTCAAAATTCGCAACCCCCAACGTCAGGTAAAGGTTCGTAGTGAGGACTTTAGTCCTTCTTAAAGGTTCGTAGTGAGGACTTTAGTCCTTCTTAAAGGTTCGTAGTGAGGACTTTAGTCCGCAAGTAAAAGTTCGTAGTGAGGACTTTAGTCCGCAAGTAAAAGTTCGTAGTGAGGACTTTAGTCCGCATCAATCAGAGGACTCACATTCCCAGCGATCGAACCGATTGTATTAGGGTTTATAATCCCCATTCCGCACCCCTGGAAAACCTAGGAAAAATAGATATTGCAATTGCTTCGTCCCTCGCAATGACAATTTATAACTCGATACGGTTTGGTTAATTCTCTTCTCTCAGAAATGAAGAAGTTTTATCTCTCCGTGGTTGGGATTATATTCTGTGGCTAAATTAAGTGCAAGTTCAGAGATAGTTTATATTATATCATGTTCGGTCGATTGACTGCAATAAGTAAGGTTCGTAATGCGGACTTAAGTCCGCATTACGGCTGCGGACTTAAGTCCGCACTACGAACCGTTTTTGTAATGGTAATCGACGGGAAATAATATTACCATAATTCTAGATCGCTTATGACTTTTTCTAAATCAATCTTTTTCGTCATATCCTTCGGCAAATAATCAAAGACTTTCTCTAAAACTTCCACAGACACATTGTTCATCAACCAATCATCACTAGAATTATTCCCAAGATTCAAAAAATACTTTAAACGTTCCTCTATCGACTCCTTATCTCCTTTATCCACTTGTCCGACTCGATCGAGCCAATTCCCTTGGGAGTCCTTAAAACAATTAGCATCAACTGTACATATCTGATGCACTAAAGCCAATGAATTGCGATCGAGACCATTTTTGCTAGTCGAGTTAATCGGGTATGCTGTTGGCAAACCTTTGCAAATTGTTTGGAAAGTTAAGGGAATCACCGTAAAAGTCTGCAAGCATTCAGACTGCTCTTGAGATTGGTCAATTTCCCAAAAGAGATAATGATGCTCTCCCCGCAAAACCCTACGAGAATTAATTATTAGTTTACAATCAACTGTCTTGCATTCCATCTCGTCTGGTTCGTTTAGATCGTAAATGCGATCGTGATTGCGTTGGCAACGAAGAGATACTTTTTGGGGATTTACTAAATAAATCCAACCTTGGCGAGGTGTTTTTCCAGCCACATTATCACCCTAATTCATTGATTAATTTTTGTCTTTCTGTCTCAAGATTCAGCCTCACCACTTGCTCTTGTTGATGGCTATCTTTAACCTCCATCATTGGCGCAGTGCTGTAGATATACTTTAGTAACTTCTGGCTTTTCTCCTGTCCTGAACCTGCCCATTCTCTGCGAATGTTTTCCAGCATTAGTTTTAGTCCTACGGGCAATTCTAGATCGTCGATATTACCTGCTTCGGCACCAAGTCGGATAAATATCGTTTCTCCCACAAATTCTTGAACAATTGTTTTGCCATTCATTTGATTTAAGGCGACAATTATGTTTTCGTTCCAAGGGCTATAGTGATAATAACGCCAATTGAGCTGCGTAAGTTGTTTATTTGTCCACTTGACAGCATAAAGATCGGCTAAATATAAGAATTTGATTAATTGGTTTTTTGTAATGTGGCCTTTGGTGCTGTAAACAAAATAGTTGATGAGGGTTTCTAGCATGGCTTTGATTCTTGGTAGGGTGCGTCGCTATAAAAATTAATTAATTCCATCGATAATCTGATTGCGACGCACCTTACGACAGTTGCGAAAGACTAAAAGATAGGGTTGTTTATTCAATTGTTGAATAAGTAAGGTGCGTCGCTATGAGATTGTCGATTTTGAGCGAGGGATTATCCATGGCGACGCACCCTACGACTGTTACTAAAAGATAGGGTTGTTTATTCAATTGTTGAATAACCAAGGTGCGTCGCTGTGAGATTGTCGATCGCGATCGAGGTATTATCCATGGCGACGCACCCTACGAGTGTTACGATTAAAGAAACCGCGTTTTTCGCAAAATTTACGTCTACAATGCGTATTTTCGTGAAAAACCCAGTTTCTGGAGATCCGCACGCAAGTCCTGAATCTTGCTCTAACGGTTACATTTTACTGATGATTCTTTGCAGGATTTCTACACCTGTTAGTGCCTGCCAGCCAAATAGCCCCAACAGCCCCACATTTAGAACGATGTGAGTGTATCTCGCCCAATCTTGACCTTTTTGCATGAACGGAGTCAGAGACGCTGAAATGGCAATTATGACGGTCATTCCCAACCCTGCTATTAAGTGCGGGGCGACAAATAGTTTGCCGTTGTTGATGTAGGTGACTGCCATTGCGCCGATCGCACCTGTTACCATCAAGCCTAGCAGCAAGGAGCCCATCTGATGGTGCTTGATATTGAATTTGCCTTTAATTAACTCTTTCTTGACATCACCTTCCGCACTTCTGGTACGGCGGATTTGAATTCCCAGATACAAAGCATAAAATGAGATTGCTAGCAATACCCACATTAAAACTGGGTGGAAGAATTGACTCCAAATTTTCACAGACTGCGGAATTTCCAGATTCATAGTGTTCTCAGGATTAGTAAACATACTTCATAAAACTTAGCATACCAGTAAGTCCGTCTCGTGCGACGGTACAAATATACGGTATGAGAGACTATTATGGCTGCCACTAAACAAGACGCTGTATTGATCCAAGCTGCCAAGACTGGCAACATTATTCACGTCCAAGCTTTACTCGCTAAGGGCGTTGAGGCTAATGCCAAAGACTCTGAGGGGACGACGGCTTTGATGTTTGCCTCTCAAAAGGGCTATACGGAAATCGTGCGTATTTTACTAAACAATGACGCTAATGTCAACCTCGCAAGCAGACGTTTTGGCCTCACGGCTTTGATGTTGGCGGCGGCTAACAAACAGGCTGATGTTATGCGGCTGTTGTTGGCGGCGGGTGCTGATGTTGGTGCTAAAAATGATGATGGAAGTACGGCTTTGATGGCGGCTTCTCTCAAAGGTGATATCAATGTTGTCCGGCTGTTACTCGATGCTAAGGCTGATGTGAATGTCCGAGATAAAGATGGCGATTCGGCTCTAAAAATAGCTGCTCTGTCGGGACACGAAGCTGTTGTTCAAGCTTTGGCTGATGCGGGTGCTGTTGCTGATAACTCTATGCTATTTTCAGCTATTAGTCAAGGTAGCGCTAAAATTGTCCGAATTTTGCTCGATCGCGCTGCGGATGTTAATCTTAAAAATCTACAGAGCAAAACTCCTTTGATGCAGGCTGCTACGGCGGACAATTTGGCGGTAGTTGAGACGCTGCTAGCTGCTGGTGCTGATTTGGAAATTCGCGACAAAGAGGGCGAAACAGCTTTAACTTTGGCTGCGGATTGCGGTAATGTTGATGCGGTGCGAGTTTTGCTGGCTGCGGGTGCTAATGCGAATGTCAAAAGTGGAGATGGCGGGACGGCTTTGATGGCTGCTGCTGCTGGGGGAAATGGAGCGATCGCACATATGTTACTAGATGCTGGTGCGGATATCAACGCGAAGGACAGAGATGACGAAACTGCGTTGAATTTTGCCGTGGTTGAAGGCTGTCAAGATGTGGTGGAATTGCTGTTAAACCGAGGTGCTTATGTTGGTTCGAGAAATCGGTTGGGCGATACGCCTTTGCTGGTGGCGGCTGTTCACGGTCACAGTGCGATCGTATCCGCTTTGCTGCAAAAAGTAAACTCAAATCGCCCAGATTTCCTGAATGCTAAAAACTTTGGCGAGACAGCTTTGACTCTAGCTGCGTTTCACGGACATACTGAAACGGTGAAAGCCTTGCTTGACGGCGGTGCAGATCCGAATATCCCAGCGGATTTGGGGAAAACTGCTTTAATGAAGGCGTGCGATCGCGGTTATCTGGCGATCGTCCAAATATTAGTCGAAAAAGGTGCAGATGTCAACTTGCTCGATGAGTCTGGCGCCACCGCTATCATGTGGGCAGCCCATCGAGGTTATGCTGATGCAGTTAAGATTTTAATCGCCGCTGGTGCAGAGTTAAATCACAAAAATCCGGGAAATTATACAGCTTTAATGTTGGCTGAATTTAAAGGTTATTCCACTGTCGTGAAATTGCTCAAAAACGCAGGAGCACAGGAGTAATAAGATTTGCGATTGAGTGCGTAGTCGTAGGGTGCGGATACTTGAAAATTGCTATAGCAATCCTTGCATCATTTGCATAATTTTTGTAGGGGTTCTTAAAGAGTCAGGCTGCCCCGATAGATAAGGGGTAGGCACGGGGGCACTACCCCTACAAATCTTCATAAATCATTTATGATTGCTATAACTAAATATTGACAATCTGACTGATCCGTACCTGATATAATTTCCGGTTGTATCGGTATTGTTTAAACACTCAACTGTCAACTGTCAACTGTCAACTGTCAACTGACGGTGCAACCGGAATTGATGTCAATCCGCTTTTCGCACCCAGCCATTAATAGTAAACCTACTGTCAGCAAAAGCTTTCGAGGGACAGTTGACTCGCAAAACTTCGTGCATATAGCGACTCAGAAAAAATACAATGCTATTATTGCGAGGCTCAACCTTTCTGAATGTCTCATCTGCAACATAAAAATTGTTCTCGACTTTGCTGTCGTAAATCAGCAATTCCCCGCCTGAAAAAGCCTTAGGTTCTCGGTTGAAATAATAAACGTAAGTAAAAAATCTACTGGCGGTATCTGGCGAACCGCTATCGTTATGAAGTTTGTAAAAGTTGTTGTCATTGTGCATTGTTAATTGAGCTTCTATGTCACCCAGCGCAAATTCTGGGATATTTAATTTACGCAGCACATCGGGGAGAATTGCTTTAATGCGATTTACCATCAGTGTGGAAAATTCTGGGAAGGAGTGAAGCACCATTGAGCGACGGTAATCTTCGGCATTTGTTGAGGTACTGGTAGTTACAAATTCTGATTCTTTGGCTAAAACATATTTAATTAGTTTGTTCTTTTCTGCGGTTGTCAAAAAGTTATCTATTTGGGCGTAGCGAGATATTAAATCGTCATTTACGGGTGCGGGGGCGGGAATTTCTGCGGGAATTTCTGCGAGAATTTCTGGGACAATTTCTAGGGGGATTGCTGGCTGCTGCGGTTGCGGTTGCTGCAAGAAAATTGGGGGTTCGGTGACTAATCCGACGAGATGTTCGGCGGGAAAGGAAAGGCTGGAACGCCCGTCGTCTATGGGGATTTGGAATAAGCTGGCAAAACCTACTGTCTGTTGCTGGCGATCGACTAATGCTTTGACAAGGCTGTGCAATAATGGTGTGTCGGATTTGAGCGTAATGGTGCACTGATGTCCGCCGGTAAGCAGGATTTTAACTTTTACGTCTTGGGGTTTAATTTGCTGTTCGCTGTAAGTCATAATTTTTGAAGGATACAACTGGGAACTTGTTAGGGATATAACAGTGCTCGTTGGTGTTAAAGTCTTGTCGATCCCCCCTAGCCCCCCTTAAGAAGCAGGTTGGTTCGCGTCTGGGCCAAGGTACGTTGTTGGGCTTCAGCCCTCTTTATAAGATTAGGAAAGAGGGCTGAAGCCCAACAACGTACCTAATTTGTCTGACGACAATAAAACCACCCTACTTAGCCCCCCTTAGGTCGGGGGGGACAAGAGTGTCAAAGTCTCCCGTCTTAGTAACGATAAAAGTGTTTTCTTTCGTCCCCCTTAAGAAGGGGGATCTAGACTCGGATACCAAGGAGAGATACAAAGCTTTTAGACTTAAGTTAAGACCAATGAACACTATTATATCCCTACACTATCGTACACAATTAAGAATTGCTATAGGTATTATTCCTAATGCAAAAAGTGCCGGATATCAGTAAAAACCATTGTGATTCCGAGTTGGTTGGCTGCTGCGATCGAATCTTTATCGCGCATACTTCCTCCCGGTTGGACGATCGCAATTATCCCCGCCTCGGCAGCCGTTTTGACGGAATCGTCGAAGGGGAAGAAGCCATCGCTAGCCAAAATCGCTCCTTTACTCTTCTCTCCCGCTTGTTCCAACGCTAGTTTAACCGATCCTACACGGTTCATTTGTCCGGCACCGACACCGATTGTAGTGCGATCGCGCGTCACAACGATCGCATTCGATTTAACGTGTTTCGCTACTTTCCAAGCAAACAGCAATTCTTCCCACTCTGCCGCAGTCGGTTGTTTCTCGGTAACGGCGCGCCATTTGCTAGTTTCTTCTACTAAATTATCCGATTCTTGTACCAGCAAACCACCTGCAATTACTTTCACAGTTTGCGCTGGGCCTTGAGTCAAATCCGGCAAAATCAATACTCGAACTTTCGCCTTTTTCTTGATAATTTCTTCCGCTTCTGGTTCGCATCCCGGGGCGACGATACATTCTAAAAATGTTTGAGTTAGCGCCGTTGCAGTAGCAGCATCAATCGGACGATTCAGAGCAACAATTCCGCCAAAAGCCGAGACTGAATCCGTGTCAAAAGCTTTTTGATACGCTTCGGAAATAGTCGAACCCAAAGCTGTACCGCAAGGATTTGTATGCTTCAGAATCGCGGCGGCGGGAGTATCGGGAAATTCTACAATTAGCCGCCTTGCTGCTTCTAAATCTACTAAATTATTGTAGCTCAATTCTTTACCTTGCAGGATGGTGCTAGTTGTCCAGCCTGTCGGTACAGTTCCGCTTTGATACCAGGTGGCAGCTTGGTGGGGGTTTTCGCCGTAGCGGAGTGTTTGCAGCTCGGTTCCCGATACGCTAAACTCCAGTGGTAGCTTCGATTCAGGCTCGGATTGGCTGCTGAGATAATTGGCGATCGCGCGATCGTAATTTGCTGTATGCTGAAATGTTTCTAACGCACATTTTTGCCGAAACTCTAAGGATGCTTCCGCGCCATTTTGTCGCAGTTCTGCTAAATAAGTATTGTACTGTTCTGGATTGCACAAAACTGTCAAATGAGCGTGATTTTTAGCTGAAGCTCTCAGCATCGCCGGCCCGCCAATGTCTATCTGCTCAATTGCGTCTGCTAACGTTACGCCCGGTTTGGCAATTGTTTGTTCAAAGGGATACAAATTGACTACAACTAGATCGATAGCCCGAATTTGATTTTCCGTTAAATCCGCGAGGTCTTGCGCTACATCGCGGCGCGCTAAAATACCTCCGTGGATTCGCGGGTGAAGTGTTTTGACTCGCCCGCCCAAAATTTCGGGAGAACCAGTATATTCTGCAACTTTCGTGACAGGGATTCCTGCTTCTTTGAGGGCGCTTGCTGTCCCGCCGCTGCTAATTATGTCAAATTCAAATTCTTCTACTAGACTGCGCGCTAAGTCGATTAGCCCGGTTTTATTGGAGACGCTCAGAAGTGCTAGACGTGCCATTGGTTTGAAATTGCGATCGCAAAAATAGACAGGTTACATTCTATATCAAATCTGGCGGCAGGTAGATAATTTGCTAATTGGTAATTGTGATTATTTCCTGAGACTTCAAGCATGAGCCTGCTTGTATGCCAGCGGACTTACTTCAAAATCATATAATAATTTATACTTGGCAATTGCTTCTAAATATTTATAACAGGGGAGTCGATAGTCTTATTTTGTCCCCTAGGAGGCTGATTGAAGCCATTTCTCGCCTTAATGGTTAGTTTTCCTACTACGTAAATCCCGATGTTGTTGAAATTACTTACTCAAGTGGAATAGATCATTCCATGGAGATAAATATTAAATTTCAAAAATATTTTAGGATGAATCATAAAAGTAATGTGTTAGCATCGAAGGGAAATTGTTTTCTGCCTAGATTAAAATAAAAATTTCGCGATCGCAACACCTTAATAAAAAAATGGTAGGTTTAAATATGTTTTTTCATGAAGCTGATTCAGGAAATAAGGTCAGTAATATTAGAAGTAGCCACAAAACACTTTCTAAAAATATGAACAATAGAATGGACTGTCAAGAGTTACCCCAAAAAATAGCCGATGATTGCATAGAATCCAATTTTGGACAATCTGACAGTATTAGTATTTGCGAAATGCAACAGATGCAGGAAGCAATTGAACAGTTAGAACACGATTTAAAAGCTAGTGAATCTCGGTTTCGGAATGCGATCGCCAAAAATGCTGACGGTATCGCAATCGTCAATAAGCAAGGGCTTGTATGTTTTGCCAACCCGTCAGCAGAAGCGCTATTTAACTGCAAAGCAGAAGAACTTTTAGGTCAAGAATTTTTTGGCACTTTGGTAGTAGAAGGTTCAGCTTGCGACATTGAGATGGACACGGATATTATTCCCCAAGTTGGAGAAACAGAAGCAGCAGGGATGCGTGTCGTGCAAACAGAAGTTGAGGCTATTCGCAGGCACAAAGCAAATGTTGTAGTAGAAATGCGGGTGGTAGAAACGGAATGGGAGGGAGAAATAGCTTATTTAGCCACGTTGCGGGACGTTACCGATCGCAAGCGCGCAGAAGAAATGCTTTGGTTGTACGATCGGGCTATGGCAGCTACCAGCACCGGAGTTACAATTTCTGACGCCACCAATCCAGAACATCCAATTATTTATTGCAATCCCGCCTTTGAAAGCATGACAGGCTATCGACGGGAAGAAATTATCGGCAAAAACTGCCGATTTTTGCAAGGAAGCGATACCGATTCCGAGGCATTAGAAATAATCCGCCAAGCCTTGACAACCGAAAGCGAATGTCAGGTAATATTAAAAAATTACCGCAAAGATCGAACAGTTTTTTGGAATTCTTTATCAATATCTCCAGTGCGCGACAAAACAGGCAAATTAACTCATTTCATCGGCGTACAGAGAGACATCACAGATCGCAAACAAGCCGAAGAATCCTTGCGAAAGTCCGAAGCACAAAGCAGAGAACAATCAGCACAACTAGCAGCAGCACTTGACGAACTAAAAAATACTCATTCCCAATTAGTTCAAAGCGAAAAAATGTCCAGTTTGGGATTGCTGATTGCCGGAGTGGCTCACGAAATCAACAACCCCGTCAGCTTCATTCACGGCAATCTCGCTTACCTCAAAGATTATACCCAAAACTTATTTCACCTCTTAGAACTTTACCAACAACATTATCCCAATCCAGTCCCTCAGATTCAACAAGAAACAACAGAAAACGATCTCGACTTTTTAGCTGAAGATTTACCCAAAATCATGTCTTCAATGAGCGTAGGCGTCGAGCGCATTTGCCAGATTGTGCAGTCGCTGCGGAACTTTTCGCGGCACGACGATTCACAGATGAAACCCGTTAACCTCCACGAAGGTATTGACAGCACGCTGTTAATTCTCAATCACCGCTTGAAAGGAAACGGCGAAATGCCACCAATTCAAATTGTCAAAGAATACGGAAATTTGCCGCTTGTAGATTGTTTCGCCGGGCCTATAAATCAAGTTTTTATGAATATTCTCAGCAATGGAATTGATGCTTTAGACGATCTAAAAATTAGGGAAGATTGTCAACAAATGTCAGAAGATTTCCGCCAGATTATAATTTGTACCGAAGTTATCGACAATTTTGTAGAAATCAAAATTGCTGACACCGGGCCGGGAATAACTGAAGAAGTCAAGCAGCGCATATTCGATACATTTTTTACTACGAAACCCGTTGGTAAAGGCACGGGAATGGGTTTGTCAATTAGCTATCAAATTATTGTAGAAAGACACAAAGGGGAATTGTATTGCACTTCAGAGTTGGGCAAAGGCACGGAATTTGTTATCAAAATGCCGATCGCACATTAGCACGGTTAGCCATAATAAAAAATGTTTGTAGTGAGGACTTTAGTCCTTCTTGATGAAAATATAAGAAAGGACTGAAGTCCTCACTACAAACTGAAAATATAAGAAAGGACTGAAGTCCTCACTACAAACTGGGGATTTAAAAAACTTCCGCACCCTCCAACTTTTTCATAGCTTCAACCTTAGCCTTCGCCGCTTCCCCGCAAGTCTTCGGCGTCGGAAACATCTTCCCAGGATTTGCCAAACCTTTCGGATTAAACACGTGACGCACCCACTGCATCGTCTCCAAATCTACCTCCGAAAACATATCCGGCATAAAACACTTCTTATCAGCACCGATACCATGTTCCCCCGAAAGACTGCCGCCAACTTTCACGCACAACCTGAGAATTTCTCCGCCCAATTCCTCCACCTTTTCCAACGCACCTTTTACCGAATTATCGTACAAAATCAGCGGGTGCAAATTCCCATCTCCCGCATGAAATACATTCGCAATTCGGTAGCCATATTTTTCGCTCAAACCCTCAATCTCTTTCAAAACATAAGCCATTTGCGTGCGGGGAATTACGCCGTCTTGCACGTAATAATCCGGGCTGAGATGACCCGCCGCCGCAAAAGCAGCTTTGCGCCCTTTCCAAATTTTCATCCGCGTTTCCAAGTCATGAGCCGTGGTGATATTTCGCGCTCCATTCTGCTTGCAAATATCCGCAATTCGCTGTTTGTTTGTGGCAACTTCCACTTCTAAACCGTCGATTTCTACGAGCAGAATTGCGGCCGCATCGCGGGGATAACAACCAGTTGCTACGACATCTTCTACAGCATTGATGCTGATATTGTCCATGATTTCCATGCCGCCGGGAATAATGCCCGCACTGATAATATCGGAAACCGATTCGCCCGCTGCTTCTATGCTAGGAAAATCTGCCAACAAAACGCAAATCGATTCTGGCGCTTTCAGGATTCGCAGAGTAACTTCTGTCGCGATACCTAAAGTGCCTTCGGAACCGACAAATACACCAGTTAAATCGTAACCGGGCATCTCAGGAATTTCGCCACCGACATCGACAATCGAACCGTCGGGAAGTACCAATTTCAATCCTAAAACGTGATTGGTTGTCACGCCATATTTGAGGCAATGAACGCCGCCGGAATTTTCGGCAACATTACCGCCAATCGAGCAAATAATTTGACTCGAAGGATCCGGTGCGTAGTAGAAACCGGCACCGCTAACTGCCTGCGTTACCCAGTTATTAATTACTCCGGGTTGTACGACTACTTGCTGATTTTCTAAGTCTACTTTCAGGATTTTTCGCATCAGGGCGGTGACAATCAGCACGCAGTTTTCTACAGGTAAAGCGCCGCCGGAAAGCCCCGTTCCTGCGCCTCTAGCCACCCAAGGAATCGAATTGCGATCGCAGATTTTGACCGCATTTGCCACTTCCTCCGTAGTTCGCGGCAATACCACCAGGGCGGGGCGCTGGCGGTAGCTGGCGAGTCCATCGCACTCGTAGACAATCAATTCTTCGCGGCGCTGCACTACGCCGTTTTTGCCGACTACAGCCTCAAATTCTTTAATAACGGGTTTCCAGTTGCGTTCTGTTGCTACGGCTATCATTAGTAACTTATTTTTAAGGGTTGCAATACTGACACTGACCGGGATCGGCAGTCTCTCGACCGTCGGGAAACAGTTCTTCTTTAGTATAACCGCAGTTTTTGCATAGATAAATTTGCGATCGGACTAGCTGAGTCGGAAAATTGCAAAGTCCGCAGGGCAACCCGATTTTCCTGTCTGCAATCTCGAATCCCGGCCAACCGCACTCCGGGCACAATTGCTGGAAATTTTTCACTAAATCGAGAGTTGCATTTTCAATATTTTTCATCCGAGTGGGATTGTACATCGCCCGCATATCTGTTTCGACGTGAACTTTGCCAGTTGAAGATTTTTTCAAGCCTGCTGATACAGCATCAAAAAGTTTTTCTTCTGTCACAATGCCCTTGACAATTTCACCCTTGCCGAGTGCAGCATCGCCAACTACAACCACCAGTCCGTGTGCGGGAAATCCCGCTTTTTGTGCAAAATACTCGGCTTCTTCTATACTTGCAACTAACTGGTGACTGTAATTAGTTTCCAATGACAAAGATTCGCCGACAAGTTCGATATTGTTAGCTCTATCTAATAAAATTACAATTTCTCTGTTGGCTGGCAGATACGGCATCATTGGGTGAGGGCCAAAAGTACCTTCGCTCGCAAATGCTAGAGTTTCGCCCGCAACTTCTAGACCTTTTTCTGCTTTCTGGCGAGCCGCTTCTATTTGAGTACCTAAACGCTTAACTTCTCTAGTGAACGTGCCGAATGCGTCAGTGTCAAAATCCGCAGGTACGCTAATTATGACGCCTAATTCTCGTTCCAAAATCGGAGCCATCACCCGTTCTTTTTGGTGCATAGTAGCAAGAACTGCCGTGCGACTTATTAATAGTTGATGTGGATTCATAGACTCAGAGGACAGAGACATATAGCCTTTCTCAAAAAAATGAGTTACTCATGGGCATAGGGCATAGGGCATGGGGCAAAGAGGGCATGGGGCAAAGAGGGCAAAGAGGGCATACCTCACCACGCTTGAAAACCGCTATATTGCAGGATTATTTCATAACAGAGGACTCACATATACCCTGCGACCTAAATTATCAATTCAGCACTCAATTATCAATCTTATACCATTTATCTTAACTGTTGCTACAACATAATTTTTGAGTTGGTTTGCTCAATTCGCGATGGCATAGGTGCGTCGCAATGAGACGATCGATTTTATACTATGGATTTTAAATTGCGACGCACCCTACCGCTAAAATTATTCAATCTAAAATCTAAAATCTAAAATCTAAAATCTAAAATCTAAATAGGTGCGTCGCAATGAGACGATCGATTTTATACTATGGATTTTAAATTGCGACGCACCCTACCGCTAAAATTATTCAATCTTCAATCTTCAATCTAAAATCTAAATAGGTGCGTCGCAATGAGACGATCGATTTTATACTATGGATTTTAAATTGCGACGCACCCTACCGCTAAAATTATTCAATATTCAATCTAAAATCGTATTAATTGCCACCAGTCACCCCCCCAGCCTGACCTCTGAGTACAAAAATTACTCCCGTCATAATTAGCCCCACACCTACCAACCGCAGTGGTGGCAAAGGCTCGCCAAATACAATTTTGCCGCCCAAAACAGTAAACAAGTAACTAATTGACAGTAAAGGCGAGACTATGCTAATGTTGGCGCGAGACAAAACTACGATAAAGCCGATCGAAGAAACTGCATACAAACACAGACCTCCAACTATCAAAGGCTGAGTTGCCATTGCGATAACTTTTTCAACTAAATTAGCAGCGCCAATCGGCCCTAATATTTTCGCTCCTGCTTTCAGACTAAATTGACCCACAACACTGCACAAAATAGCAGCGAGCAAAACTAGAAAAACGCTTCTACTCATAAGTTTAAGTAACCTATATTACAGCAAAAATTGCCATTCCTAAAAACTGGAAAAACTTAAATTAAGTTTTGTTTAGTTTTCTTCACCACTAATAATTTAAGCATAGATACTGGAACAGTAAGTATTGTCGATCGCCAGTAACGCCTGGAACAAACATATGGCAGAACAGACCAACACCAGCGACGAATACAGTCTCGAACTCTCGATACTCATGCCCTGCCTCAACGAGGCAGAAACTTTAGAAATCTGTATCGAGAAAGCACAGAAGTCCCTGCGCGAACTTAATATTGCCGGCGAGGTCATAATAGCAGACAACGGCAGCACTGACGGTTCTCAAGATATCGCCACCAGAATGGGGGCCCGAGTCGTACCTGTAGCAGCCAAAGGTTACGGCAGCGCCCTGATGGGAGGCATCCTAGCGGCGCGCGGAGTTTATATTATCATGGGTGACGCTGACGACAGCTACGACTTTTCGCACCTGGGCGCCTTTGTCGAAAAATTGCGGGGAGGCTGCGATTTAGTCATGGGAAACCGCTTTCAAGGGGGCATCAAACCAGGGGCCATGCCGCCGCTGCACAAATATTTAGGAAATCCGGTGCTGACATGGGTTGGGCGGTTATTCTTTTCAAGTCCCGCCGGCGACTTTCACTGCGGGCTCAGAGGTTTCAGGAGAGACTCAATTTTGAAACTCGACTTGCAAACAACGGGGATGGAATTTGCCAGCGAAATGGTTGTCAAAGCCTCGCTGTACAAGTTGGGGATAACTGAAGTCCCAACGGTACTCTCTCCCGACGGCCGCAGCCGCCCGCCACACCTGCGAACTTGGCGAGATGGCTGGCGGCACCTCCGATTTTTGCTGCTGTACAGTCCCCGGTGGCTGTTTCTGTATCCCGGTACGGCGCTGATGGTGTTGGGTTTAATAGTTGGCATTTGGCTGTTACCGGGTACTCAAAAAATCGGGAGCATCAGCTTTGATGTACATACGCTGTTGTATGCTGCGATCGCAATTATCGTCGGTTTTCAAGCCGTAACATTCGCTTTCTTCACCAAAATTTTCGCCATCAGCGAGAAACTGTTACCGCAAGACCCCAAACTCAACAAAATATTTCGCTATGTCACCCTAGAGACAGGATTGATCGTGGGAATCACGCTAATATTAATCGGAATAATTGGCTCGTTCTTGTCATTAACTATCTGGAGCAAAACAGATTTCGGTTCTCTAGACTCCTCTAAAACTCTCCGTTTAGTTATTCCCTCCCTCACGTGCCTGACAGTAGGTTTGCAGATGGTTCTGTCTAGCTTTTTTCTCAGCGTTCTGAGCTTAAAACGCAGGTAAAATAATTCAACCTCAAATCTTATTACAATTGTCAGCAAAGATAATTTGAACCCGCCCAAAAACAGATACAGGCTGCCGGCGCCTGGAGTGGATATCCCCAGACTTTAGACCAAATTTCAAGCTACCCAATTCATCTGTGGAGTAAATCTAAAATCTAAAATTTAAAATTCAGAATCGACAGACTTGTCCAAATGCTGCGTTAAAGCGGTCACGAACAATCAGACTTCACCCATCTAATCTGTACATCGAAAATCTCAAATCCTATGACAGTAACTGAAAACAATTCCAGCGAGTATATCGGCCCCAAGCTAGGCGGTTTCGCAACTAAACTATCTTGGTACGCCCGCCAAAAAATGTTTGATTTGCTCCTGGCATTAGCCAATCCCAGCGACGACACAACCGTCCTGGATGTAGGAGTAACTTCCGACCGTCGCGAAGATTGCAATTTCTTTGAAAAACTCTATCCGTACCCCCATAAAATAACCGCAGTCGGCATGGAAGATGCTGCCTTTTTAGAAGAAGAATATCCCGGTTTAAAATACGTCCGTTCCGACGGGTTGACCTTACCATTTCCCGACAAAAGTTTCGATTTAGTCGTGAGTTTTGCCGTAATCGAACACGTTGGCAATAGAACTCAGCAAAAAGCTTTTGTTCGAGAACTTTGCCGAGTCGGCAAAACTTGTTGCATCACCACTCCCAACCGCTGGTATCCCGTAGAATTCCACACTGCTGTTCCCCTAATTCACTGGTTTCCCCCTTCTTGGTTTCGAGCTTTGTTGAGATTGCTCGGCAAAAACTTCTTTGCCAAAGAGGAGAATCTCAACCTATTATCCGAGAAAGATGTGTTAAAGATGCTGCCAGCAGATGCTCAAGTTTCTACCAAACATTTTCGGCTTCTCGGTTTGATATCCAATCTACTTTTTTATGTTAAAAATCCGCTTTGATTAGATAACACGGGCGCGGTTGAAACCGTTACTACAAAAAGCAAGTTAATCCGTAGGGTGCGTCGCTGCGATATCTTAGATATAACTTGCAAATTTTTGAGTGCGACGCACTTTACTGACGAGAAGATTATGTGTACCAAATATATAGCGGTTATCAGAAAGATGAGGTATGTTGTTGGGATGCGAGCGCTCTGAGTTTAGTGGTAATATAAGCTGTCAGTCATACCTCATATTTTTGAGAAAAGCTATACATGGAATATGCTGTAAGACGGGTGCGGTTGAAACCTGTGAACCTCAAATTCAAATGTGGCGAAGCGCCCGTCATTTGAATTCGAGGTTAAACTACAGAAACTTTCGTCCGCCTCCGGAGACTAAAAAGTAAATTTATTGTAGGGTGCACACTGTCCACCTTACCGCTATGAGTAGCGTATCATGCAAGATTTTTTCAGCTTGCTTTGATTCTAGCAACTGTTTAGAACTACAAACCCATAGAAATGGTTTTAGTTCCCAAATCCAACACAAAATTTTCTCCGTCTTCATAAAGTTTTTTGCGACTTTTTGCAAGTTGCCGCACGTTATCCCGAAAATCGTGAGAGAGTTTTGCTTGCAGTCGAAACCAAGATGACAATCCAGGCCCCGAAGTATCTACATCTGCGGGATGATTGAGACTCCAAGACGAATAAGCTATGTATCGAATAGATTTTGAAACTAAATAGTTTGCTAAGGCTTCAGGGCCTTTGAATACAGGCATACCGGGTGGCAAACTTGCTCCCCCCGGCCAGTCTGCTAAAAAAATTTGATTGCGTTTGAAGTCGAGGATAAAAGGTGCATCTAGTCTGGTCAAAACTGTTTCTCCCTGTGGCACAGACTCCTGCATTGCTACGTACTGCGACTTTTGCTTTGCTGTAACTAATGATGGATTTGTCAGTCCAAATTCTATATTTTTTAGATAAGCTGAATAAGTCTGTTTAGCGATCGCCCAGTTATAGCTAATTGCCAACCCCGCACAAAATACAGCAGCAATAAAAAAGTTGGCTGCTCCGTTTTTGTTTAATGTTCCTGTGTCGGTCATTGCTACCGCGATCAATATTAAAATTGCTGGGAAAAGGTGAGAAAACGAATACCGAAAAGGGTCGGCATTTTCGGTAATTACACCTACAGCAATTGTCGCCAATCCCGCTGCAATTGTCATTGATAAAACTGCTTGGCGGTTCGAGAACGAAGGTTCTTCGGGTAAATTGCCAAACTTCCAAGGTCGGATGCTCAAGCTCAAACAGCCGAGAAATATCAGTATAAAAACGTAAATACCTTGGAATGCTATCAGGGCGCTTTTCGCAGTTCCTAATAACGTCGAACCTGATTTGAAGGTAATGCCGTAGGCGGAGGCGTGATAGCCTTTTCCCAAAAGAGGATACAATAGAGTGCCTGAGGATTGATACATTGAAATCATCCAAGGCAGTAGAAATACTCCCACTAATACTGTTGTCAAAACCATTTCAAATACAGCTTTTTGTTTGGATTCGGAGCTAATTAAATGGCAAATATAGCTCGTGGCAAATAGAAAGACACAGGCGGGTATTAACGAGGATTTTAAAGCACAAATAGCCGCAGTAATTAAAGCTAATATACAAGCATTTGCTGCCCAATGGTTGTCTTCTATTTCTTTACTGTCAATGGTTCTGAACAAACTTACAAATAAAGCAACGGGTAGCATGAGACTTGTAGTGTTGGCTTTGGGAAGTGGAATCAAAAGCAAGAATAAAATAGTGAAGACGATTCGTTTGGTTGAAACTTTATTTTCTTTGAAAAATCCTAGAATTAATCCGACAGTAATTATCAGGGGTAAAGCGGGGTCGATGAGGTTGAGATTAGTGTCGGAAAGTCCGCTTAAAATCAATGCTTGCAGAAATGACTGCCCACCTAAAGATACTATTCTTCGTTCGCTAAAAGGGTCTGAACCCATGGAACCGAGTTGCAGCATTTTGTGGGGAAATACTAAGTAACCGTGGTAGTCGTCGCTAGTATTAAATCCGTCAGCATAGACCATATTTGCAAAGTTGTGTCTACCTGTATAAAGCCATCCGGCGTATTGAATTAAAATTAGTAGACTAACTATGGCAATGCCTGCTAAGATGACTTTGTCTTGGCGGCATTCTTGAAATACGTGCAAGATATTATTAATAATTAATTGTCTGTGATTTACTAAATCTATTAGACAGTAAATGAGTCCCAAACCTAAAAAAAATAGAATTGTGGTTTGGGAAATAGTCCAGGTTGCATTTAAGATGCCACCAATTAGAACGCTAAAAGCTAGACCCCAAGCGGATCTTTGTCCCCAGTCAATTCGCTGGTTGGGAAACAGGATGTGGTTGAGGACTTTTCCCCAACCGATGAGGGATAGTAGCAGGCAAATACCGTAGAAAAATGAGATGAGGTATGACATCATTGCTGTAGGAGTTGTATCTATTAAATAGTTAACTTTTTAGTTGATTAGTTGTCAAGTGTCGGCTATTTTTATAGGCAGGGTTTTCGATCATACAATAGGGGGTTATTTTAGTCAATTTATTGTTGATTATTTATATTAATTAATGGCTGCAAAAAAGGCGGTTAATGGCTTGGGAATTTATACCATTTCTCTAAAATGGTGCAACAGCCTTCGACCCCCCCTAGCCCCCCCCTTAGTAAGGGGGGGGGACAAGAATACTGTTATTTCTTTTTAAATTGGTTTTATTTTTTAGTGAAAGATGGGGAAGCAAAGATCGATCGCACGCTGGAACCAAAAAGATCGCCCAGCAATATCTTCTTTCGTGCGATCGAGGGAATGGTTAGCGGGGCGATCGGCATTCTACTGATTTTCGGTTGTTGTTGAGTCTGGCGGGCGAAAGCGATCCTCCAGACATCATATGTGTATAAATACCTAAGGGCAGGCTACCGGAAATCAGCCCAACCTTAATTTATTCCAGAAGTGCGATCGAGGGTGCATCGCAGTTCATCTCTAGGTATTCGGGTGCGATCGCCAGTGCCGAAACCAAAATTCCCAAATTCTGGCTTCAGTCGAGCTACTTCATGCCTGCGGAGAGGGTTGCAGCTAAAAATTAAACGAGTGTCGGCACAGTATATTTATTGACGTAACATTAAATTTTATCAAACTTTTTGGCACAGTCACGAAGTTTTCATGTATCGTTACAATATGCTCATCTGCCATATCTAAAAAAAATTTAATGAGGTAAAAGCCATGATCGCAAGTTGCTTGATTCCGTTTACGCTCTGCTTGCTCGCTGGGCTGGTGACTGCTGGGACTGACAAGAGAACGCTAGACGGGATTCCGGCTCCGATAGCTGCAATTATTGGGGTGTGTTCGTTAATTTGGTTTTTTGCGGTCTGTCCTTGGCCTGTTGAACTCGCTCTAGTCTTGGTGGTGCTGGTTTTTGGCAAAGCTTACCTGCAAGATATCTTGAAAGTCGGTTGAATTTTGACGGCTAGCGCTCCTAGATTTGGGCGAGCGCGACGATCGATTTTTGGGTGCTTCTATTTTCTTCAAAAATTTTAGCTTGTGGCGATGGTTTCCGTTATGTTTTGCGAGCAAGCCACCACGGGCAAAGCAACCGCAGTATTGGTAAAATTCTTCTTTAGATATTTCGGCTATAAACTATAGCCTTTCGATCTCCCATATGAGGTACTCATGGGAATAGGGGATAGGGCATAGGGCCTAGGGCATAGGGCCTAGGGAATAGGGATAGGGCATAGGGCCTAACTCACTTTTTTAAGAAAGGCTATATATCAATACCGTTTACTGGTATAGTGCCCTGGAGGTAAAATCCGATGAGAAATAGATACGGAGATTGCTTCGTTCCTCGCAATGACTATCTTAAGTCAACCGTATTGGGCTATATATAACATTAAGAAACAAGATTCGTTAAATCCTTGCAATCAAATTTTAGGACTGGCTCTCGGGCCCATCCTACAATTTTTAAGGTGCGCTGGTGGCGCACCTATAGATCGAGCAATTAAATTGGCAAGCGATTGATATCTTTATTAGAACCAATTACTACCATCACCTCGCCGTTTTTCAAGCGTTCGTTTGGCTGGGGATTGATCTCGAAATTGTCGCCGCGACCGACTGCGAGCAAGTTCAAACCGTACCGGCGCCGGAGATCCAAATCGGCAATAGTTTTACCGTCAAATTTTTCAGGAACGAGCAACTCAACAATGCTGTGATTTGGGTCGAGGTCAAAGCGTTCTAAAATGCTGGGTTGTGTAAGAATGCGGGCTAAAGAACAGCCCATTTCTCGTTCGGGAAAAACTACATGATCGGCGCCGACTTTTTTCAACAGTTTTAAGTGAGTTTCCGAGGAAGCTTTGGCGATGACGTGAGTTACCCCGCCTTCCTTGAGGTTGAGGGTGGTGGTAATGCTTTCGGCGAGGTAATTGCCGATCGCCACAATCACTGTTTCAAATTCAAATATACCTGCTTCCTGTAGAGCGCTAGGCTCTGTAGAATCTAACTGCAAAACGTGAGCCGAAATGCGATCGCTCAAAGCTTGAGTTACTTTTTTTTCGTCGGTGTCAACCCCGAGGACTTCGTAACCCAAGCCGTGCAGAGTCGAGCACACTGCTCTGCCGAAACGTCCCAAGCCAATGACTGCAAATTGCTTGTTTTCGGCGCGCAAACTGCGGAAAAATTTTAAAGATGAAAGGTTCACGCTCATATTCAGCGCTGAAGGTATGGATATTCAAATTTTAGCATAGACAGCGCTGCCTCCTTTTGATTTTTGAGTGAATTGTAAAAGTTGATTTGGGTTTTTATATCAATTTAATGTGAAGTTGCACATATCTGGATCCCCCTCGCATCCCCCTCAATTCGGGGGACTTTGATCGGAATCTTGTCCCCCCCTTATTAAGGGGGAGTAGGGGGCAAGCTAAGGGGGGATCGGATTCGGGAGCAGCCTCATAAAAAATTGGTATTACCCATTGTTTAGATTATCAGGAACGAGGCAGGATTTTGCTATCCGACTAACAAACTTTCCTCAGCATACTTAAAAGTTCTGGGTTTGGGGTCGCCGACAGCGGCACTCATCAGCAGCAGCACGCCAACACGACCTATGTACATGGTAGCAATCAAAATTAATTTGCCGATCGCCGAAATCTTAGCTGTAATCCCTGTGGAAAGGCCGACGGTGCCAAAAGCTGACACGGCCTCAAACAGCACTTGGATAAATTCTAGTTCGGGATTGGTCAGTTCAATTAAAGTTGCAGATCCGATCGCGACCAACAGGGAACCGAAGACGACGCTAATGGTTTTCAGAATCAGTGCTGGTGGGATTTGACGTTGATAGCACTCCACCTGTTCCTGACCTTCGAGAACTGCTGCGGTACAGCTAAACAATATCCTAAAAGTTGTGGTTTTGATGCCGCCGCCGGTGCTGCCGGGACTGGCGCCGACAAACATCAGCGCGATCGTCATAAATAGCGCGGCTTCGCTCATTTTTCCAATGTCAATTGTATTGAATCCAGCCGTGCGGGGCGTCACAGATTGAAACCAAGCTGCCATCACCTTTTGAGGGAAATTTAGAGGGCCGAAAGTTGCTGGGTTGTTGTATTCCAGCACCAAAAATCCTAGGGTTCCTAAAATTAAAAGGACAGCAGTTGTGCTGGTAACGACTTTGAAATTCAGGGAAAAAACTGTACAGATGGGGCTTTTCTTGAAGCGATCGCGCAGCCACAGGTACATTTCCATAATTACTTGATAGCCGATGCCCCCAAATACGATCAAGCCGGTGACTGTGAAGTTAATTACAGGCGAATTGACGTAGCGGATTAAATTGTCTGAGTAGATGCTAAATCCGGCGTTATTAAACGAATTTACACTGTGAAAAATAGCTGACCATAGACCGTCTTTAAATCCGTATTCTGGGACAAAAACTAACATCAGCAAAAATACTCCGGTCAATTCAAACAAAGCGGTTGTTGCTAGAATAGACTGCACGAGTTGTACTACTCCGGCTAGTCCCGATTTGTCAAGTGATTGTTGCAGGGCAATTTTGTCTTTTAAACCAAAGCGGCGGCCCAATAGCAGCAGTAAGAAAGTTGTGGCTGTCATGTAGCCCAAGCCTCCTATTTGCACCAGTAACACGAGGCACAGTTGCCCCCAAAAAGAGTAATATTTTCCGACATCTACAACCGACAACCCTGTGACGCAAACAGCGGAAGTAGAGGTAAAGAGTGCTGTGATTGGATCGCTCCAAGTTCCATCAATTGTGGAAAATGGCATCATTAGTAGTAGAGCACCTGCGGTAATGACGGCGAGGAATCCTAAACAAATAGTTCGCGAGACTGTCATTCGATTTTAGATTTTAGATTTTAGATTGGGGATTTTGAGATTTGAGGATGTGGGATTTGGGATTTGGGATTTGGGATTTGGGATTTGAGAGGGAACCCACAAATCGATTTTAGATTGGGGATTTACGATTTTAAAGGGAACTCACAAATCGATCGCCCGGCCCGAAATCAGGATATCTCTGCGAGTGCGAGTGCGGGCTGTCGATCGCACTTTCGCTGCCAAGTTCGATGACAACAACGGGAAAATCACGGTAGAATTCCTGTAACAACTTGCGATCGTGCGATGACATCAACACTTTACCAGCAAATTCAGCAACTCTACGACGCTTCTAGCGGTTTGTGGGAGCAGGTGTGGGGCGAACATATGCACCACGGTTACTACGGCCCGGATGGCAATTTGAAAAAAGAGCGCCGACAGGCTCAAATAGATTTGATCGAGGAACTGCTCTTGTGGGCCCAAGTGCCGACAGGCGGAGAGCTATCAGAACCTTACCGCATTCTGGATGTCGGTTGCGGCATTGGTGGGAGCACGTTGTATTTGACCGAAAAGTTTGGTTCGATCGCGCAAAATAATTTAAAGTCTGATGATGGGGTCGATCGCGATTTTAGTCGATCGTCTCAACCAAATCAAATGGGCGATCGGGTGACAGCTACCGGCATTACGCTGAGTCCGGTACAGGCCAACAGAGCAAAGGAACGCGCTAAAATTGCTGGACTGGAAAGCAATGTTAACTTTTTAGTAGCAGATGCTTTAAATATGCCTTTTCCTGATGAGTCCTTTGACTTGGTTTGGTCGCTGGAGAGCGGGGAACATATGCCCGACAAAATTAAGTTTTTACAGGAATGCTGCCGCGTGCTCAAGCCGGGAGGAACTTTGATTTTGGCAACTTGGTGTCACCGCCCGCTGGGAGAAATAGCGGGAGAATTGACTGATGCAGAGAGGAAGGAATTGGCAGAAATTTACCGAGTTTATGCTTTGCCTTATGTGATTTCTTTGCCGGAATATGAGGAGATTGTTCGCAGTTTGCCTCTGACAAGTATTCGCAGTGCTGATTGGTCAAAAGCTGTGGCTCCTTTTTGGGATGTGGTGATCGATTCTGCTTTGACTCCGAGCGCGATTTGGGGTTTGTTGACGAGCGGTTGGACGACTATTCAAGCTGCACTTGCTCTAGGGTTGATGAGTCGCGGATATGAGAGCGGATTGATTCGTTTCGGGCTAATTTGTGCTGTAAAATAGATCGGAAGGATTAGTTGACAGTTGACAGTTGACAGTTGACAGTTGACAGTTGACAGTTGACAGTCGATCGAAGAAGGAAGTTCGGCAACGAGCAATGTACGGGATGTAACGGATGTAACGGATAGAAGGAAGGAAGGAAGGAAGGAAGGAAGAAAGAAAGAAAGTAGGAAGGAAGAAGAAAGTAGGAAGAGTTGACAGTTGACCGAAGAAATGAAGTAAAAATGAATGAAGGAAGAAGGAATGAAGAAGTTCGGTTGACGATATTTCTGGCGGCAAGTTCAATCAAGTAAGGTGGACAATTTCCATCTTACTTAATATTATTTTTTGGTGCGTTTGTAGGATTTATGGGCAACGATTCAATTGGTAAGTCTTGGGTTGATGAAAATGGCTCGGCTCCGCAAAGCTGGGTGAGGGCTTTTTGGGAGTTTTGTCGGCCGCATACGATTATCGGCACTACCTTGAGCGTACTGGCTTTGTATGCGATCGCTCAAAGCACTCGATTATTTGTGAATCCTATACTTCTGCCGCTAGCTTTTGCTTGGTTGGCTTGTATTTGCGGCAATATTTATATTGTGGGATTGAACCAGTTAGAAGATGTTGAAATTGATAAAATTAATAAGCCGTATTTGCCGATCGCCTCGGGAGCGTTTTCTCGCAAAACTGGGGAGTCGATTGTAATTGCCACGGGAATTATAGCGGTTGTGACTGCTGTTTTGCAAGGCCCGTTTTTGCTGGCTACAGTTGGCGTTAGTTTGGCGATTGGGACTGCTTATTCTCTGCCACCAATTCGGTTGAAGCGGTTTCCTTTTTGGGCGGCGCTGTGCATTTTTACGGTGCGCGGGGCGATCGTCAATTTAGGGCTGTTTCTACACTTTAATTGGGTTTTGGGTTTGGGAAGGGCAAAAAGCGTTTTTTCTGGCTGGAGCTTAAATAGTCTGTCTTTGGCGATTCCGGCGGAAGTTTGGGTGCTGACGGTTTTTGTGATCGTCTTTACTTTTGCGATCGCCATTTTCAAAGATATCCCTGACATGGAGGGCGACAAGCAATACAATATTACTACGTTGACGATCGAGCTGGGCAAGGCTGCTGTCTTTAATTTATCTCGCTGGGTATTGACGGTTTGCTATTTGGGCGCTACTTTGGCGGGAGCAGTCGTGTTGTCTAATGTTAATTTAGTGTTTTTGGCGGTTGCTCATTTGGTGTCTTTGGGTTTGATGTGGTTTTGGAGTGTTAAAGTTGATTTGGACGAGCAGAAAGAAATTGCTAGTTTTTATCAGTTTATCTGGAAGTTGTTTTTCTTGGAATATCTGATTTTTCCCGCAGCTTGTTTGTTGGGATAGAAGGAACAGTTGACAGTTGACAGTTGACAGTTGACAGTTGTAGGGGCGGTGCCCCCGTGCCCGCCCTCTTAGTTGACAGTTGATTGAAGAAATAAGGAATAGTTGACAGTTGATAGTTGACATAAAGAAGAGGGAAGAAGGAAGAAGGAGCAACTAGATTGCCTAAAAAGCGTTGATTTTTTAAGAGTGCGAGACGGCACACCAAAGCGTAGATCTTTATCCCGCACAGCAAATGCAGAAGGTAGGAAGAGTTAACAGATTAGAATAAGTTGGTAATTACAAGTTAGCGAGCTCCCAAACAACAAAGACAACTATGGCTTCTAAGAAAAAATTGCAAAAATCTGCCGTCAAAATGCGTGGTGAAGATTCTTTGAACATAGCTTGGGAATATCATCAAGCGGGGCGTTTGTTAGAAGCTGAAAATTTGTACCGGGAAATTGTGGAAGCGCAGCCGGAGTCAGCAAACGTGTTGTGTTTGTTGGGAATTGCTGTCAGGCAGCAGGGAAAAGTGGCTGAGGCGATCGACTTTTACGATCGCGCGATCGCCCAAAACCCGGATTTTGTAGAGGCACATTTAAACAAAGCTCATGTTTTGATGGATGTCGGGGCTACTCAAAGGGCGATCGCCAGTTACGAACAAGTTATCAAAATTCAGCCCAATTCGGCACTAGCATACAACAATTTGGGCTGGCTCAAACAGCACTCGGGCGAAATTGACTCGGCAATTTCATATTATCAAACAGCGCTCGGACTCGATCCAAGCCTGGTGGAAACTGCACACAATTTAGCAGGCTTGTTAAAAGACAAAAATCAATTAAATGAGGCAGTTGCCTGTTACCTGCACGCTTTAAAAATTAATCCCAGTTTGACATATTCTCTGATCGGCTTGGGAAGGATTTTTCAGCAGCAAGGTAAATTGCCCGAAGCTTTTGACTGCTACCAGCAAGCTATAGCTTTAGAACCTCACAATCCGGAAGCTCAGAACAATGTCGGAGCATTTTACCACGAGCAAGGCAATACTAAAGCAGCAATTTCCCACTACCGACAAGCATTAAAACTGAAGCCGGATTTTGTGGATGCGATTAACAACCTCGCCCACGCTTTAGTTGATTTAGGGGAATTTCAAGAGGCTTTTGCTTGTCACCATCGAGCTTTGGAATTGCAGCCAGACAATGCGATCGCACACCTGGAATTAGCGTTGACTTTGCTATTGTTTGGAGATTTCCAGCGCGGTTTTGTTGAATATGAGTGGCGGTGGTGCACTTCGCAAGTACAAGCAAGACAATTTCCACAGCCGCTTTGGGATGGTGGGGATTTGCAGGGTAAAACTATTTTACTCCACCTCGAACAAGGCTTTGGCGATTCGATTCAGTTTATTCGCTACGCGCCGGTGCTTCGCAGCCGAGGCGCTAAAGTTATCGTGGCTTGCTATCCGGATTTGATGCGGTTGTTTGCAACAGTGGCCGGGATTGAATATTTATCAGTTTGTTTTGAGGATTTGCCAGCATTTGACGTGCACGCACCGCTGATGAGTTTGCCGAGAATTGTGGGGACAACTCTGGAAACAATTCCGGCAAATGTTCCTTATTTGGCTCCGCCTGCTGAGTGCAGTTTTGCACTTGCTTCTGATGCTAAGTTAAAGGTAGGGATTGTGTGGGCGGGAAGCCCGCAGCGGCGTAAAGATCATCAACGTTCTTGCAGTTTAAGCGATTTTATTCAATTCTTGGATGTTCCGGGAGTTGCTTTTTATAGTTTACAAAAAAACTTGTCGGAGAGCGATCGCACTTTGTTGCACCAGCATCTAGTCCCGGATTTGAGCCCGCATCTAAACGACTTTGCTGATACGGCTTCTGCGATATCTCAACTGGATTTAGTGATTAGTGTCGATACTTCTGTAGCGCACTTGGCTGGTGCTTTGGGTAAACCGGTTTGGGTGCTGTTATCTTTTGCTCCTGACTGGCGCTGGCTGCTGGATCGCGAAGACAATCCTTGGTATCCAACTGCAAGGCTTTTCCGCCAAAGTCAGCCGGAAGGTTGGGAAGAATTGTTTGGGGATGTGCAAGCGGCTTTGAGTTTGTTTGCGATCGCAAATTCTGCTACTTCTGCTGAGGATGTTGCGAAAAGTCTGCCGCTGGAAATGACAGGCGCTAGCTTGGTTGCGGAAAACCAACAAATATTTATGACTGCGGGTGAAGCTTTAGGAAATGACTCCGCCCTCAAGCATTCCCAGGGAATTGAGACATCTGTTGTGGCAACGGGCGATGAAAATTCGGCTGTTTTAGAGGATTTATTGCAACAAGCAGAACATTTAATGGAAACAGGCGACAAGCTAGAGGCGATCGCACTTTACGAACAAATTATATCTCTCGCTCCCAAGTGTTTCCAAGCGCGAATTAATTATGGTTTTCTCAAACACGAAAGTGGAGAATTAGATGCAGCAATTCCGCATTACCAAGAAGCTTTAGCGCTCGCTCCCAATATTCCTCAAACAGCTTACAACTTGGCAAAGATTTTTGAGGAACAAGGTAAAGTGGAACAGGCGATCGCACTTTACGAACAAGCTCTGGCTGCGGAACCGGATTTCGTGCCCGCACTGATTAATTTAGCGGTGGCGCTGCAAGAAAAAGGGGAATTGTTAAAGGCGCTCGATCTGTACCGCCGAGCGCTGGAAATTCAACCCCATAGCTGGGAAGCTTACAACAATCTGGCAACTGTTTTGCAAGAACAGGGCAATTTAGAAGAGGCACTGGAGTATTATCACAAAGCGCTGGAATTGCTGCCGGATTTTGTGGAGGCTATCAATAATTTAGGTAGAACTTTTCTGGAAAAAGGCGCAGTTGCAGATGCGATCGCCTGTTACAAAAGAGCGATTTCTCTGAACCCGGATCATGCTAGCGCTCACCTGAATTTGTCCTTGGCTTTGCTGTTGGCGGGAGATTATGAAAACGGCCTCGCCGAATACGAGTGGCGCTGGGAAATTAAAGAATTTAAAACAGGTCATTCCTGTTATTTGACGGCACCGGGAAATACGCTTTCGGCAAGAGAATACCGGCCGCTGTGGGATGGTTCCAATTTGCAGGGAAAGACTGTTTTGCTGCACGCCGAACAAGGTTTAGGCGATTCGCTTCAGTTTATTCGCTACGTTGAGATTGTCAAAGATCGAGGCGGTAGGGTAATTGTTGACTGTTACCCGCAATTGCACCGTTTGTTTGCCACGATCGATGGCATTGATTTGTTGATAGTTAGAGGTGAACCGCTACCGGAATTTGACGTGCAAGTGCCAATGTTGAGTTTACCCTATGTTCTCGGTACAAGGTTGGAAACAATTCCGGCAACTGCTGCTTATTTATCTCCGCCTGCGGATGCTGAATTTGGACTTTTGCCCGATCGCAATTTGAAAGTTGGGATTGTCTGGGCGGGGAATCCCAAACACCGCAAAAATATGCAGCGTTCTTGCGGTTTAAGTCAGTTTCTGCCGCTTTTGGACGTTTCGGGGGTAACTTTTTACAGCTTGCAGAAGGAGGTTTTAGAGGCCGATCGCGAGTTGTTGAATGAAACGCCGATCGTCGATTTGAGCCCGCATTTTGGCGATTTGGCCGATACTGCTGCTGCGATCGCCAAACTGGATTTAGTAATTACTGTGGATACGGCTGTCGCCCATTTGGCGGGCGCTTTGGGCAAACCAGTCTGGATTTTGCTGGCGTTTTCCCCGGATTGGCGGTGGTTGTTGGAGCGCGAAGACAGTCCTTGGTATCCGAGTGCAAGGCTGTTTCGGCAACGGGAAAGAGGCGGCTGGGAGGGCGTTTTCGCTCGGGTGGCGGAGGCTCTAGGCGCTGTTGCTGCTGGATTTGTGCCGTCGGAGGCGGCGGATTGGGAGTTGCGGTTGGGCCGAGATTTGCAACAGCAGGGTAATTTGGGCGGGGCGATCGAATGTTACGAGCGGGCGATCGCGATCGATCCGAATTATGCAGCCGCCTACAGCAATTTAGGTGTTGTCAAACAGCAAAGCGGGCGGTTAATGGAGGCGATCGCGCATTACCGACAAGCCTTAGAAATCGATCCGAATTTGGGGGAAACTGCGAGCAATTTGGGCAGTGCCCTGGCGGAAGCAGGGGAGAACGAAAGTGCGATCGTCCAATACCAGCGGGCGCTGTCTTTGAATCCGAATTGCGCGGAAGCGATGGTTAATTTGGGCTTGCTGCGGGAAGAGCAGGGGGATGTGGCGGAGGCTGTCAGGTTGTACGAGCAAGCGATTCAAGTCAATCCTGATTGCGCTGTGGCTTATTTGAATTTGGGGATTGCTTTGGAGGAACGAGGAGAGGAAACGGGCGCAAATTACGATCGCGCGATCGCGCATTACGAACGGGCGATCGCTCTCGAACCCAATTATGTAGACGCCTTGCACAACTTAGGATACGCCTCGATCCGGCAAGGCAAAATTGCCGATGCGATCGCCTATTACGATCGAGCGATGGCACTGCAACCAGATTTAGCCGAAACTCTGATCGGTTTGGGAAGTTCCCTGCACCAGCAAGATAAGTTAGATGAGGCTCTAGCCGTTTGCCAGCAAGCAGTTCAGCAGTTGCCAGCCAATGCTAACGCTCGCTGCAATCTGGGAATTGTCCTGCACAAACAGGGGAAAATTGTAGATGCGATCGCCTGTTACCAGCAAGCTTTGAGCTTACAACCCGAGTTTCCCGAAGCTTTGAACAATCTGGGTAAAGCTTTTGAGGAAGCCGGAAATATGGCAGAGGCAATCGATTGTTACCGTAGGGCGATCGAGTTAAAACCTGGTAACATGAATCCCCTCAACGGTTTAGGAAAAGCGTTGCACCAAGGCGGCCAATTTGCGGATGCTGTCACCTGTTACAGTCAAGCAGTTCAATTCAATGCAACTAACCCGGAATCTCACCTAAATTTAGGTTTGGCTTTGCTGCTGTCTGGAGAGTTGCAGCGCGGTTTTTCCGAGTACGAATGGCGGCTGCTGATTAAAGAAAAAGAGTTTCCTTCCCACAACTTTATGCAGCCGATTTGGGACGGCAAAGATTTGGAGGGAAAGACTATTTTGCTTTGCCCGGAACAGGGTTTGGGCGATGCCATTCAGATTATCCGCTACGCAGACTTAGTCAAGCAAAAAGGCGGCAAGGTAATTGTTTGGTGTTTGCCGCACTTGCAGCGGTTGTTTGCCCAAGTTTCGGGAATCGATGGGTTAATAATTAATCCCGACGAGGCGCCGGATTTTCAAGTTCACGCGCGGTTAATGAGTTTGCCGCACATTCTAGGAACAACCTTAGAAACTATACCGGCTAAGGTTCCTTATTTAGCTCCACCACAAGGTTTGGAATGCGCTTTGCCAAACACTCCTAATTTAAAAGTAGGGATTGTGTGGTCTGGAAATCCTCAACATTCACAAAATAAGGTAAGATCGTTCCCGCTAGATTTGTTGGCAAAACTGTTAGAGATTCCCGGAGCGGATTTTTACAATTTGCAAAAGCAAATGACAGCAGACGAGGGTGCTTGGTTAGAGCGAATGCCCGTCACAGATTTAAGCTCTAATTTACACGATATGGCAGTTACTGCTGCCGTAATCTCGGCTTTGGATTTAGTAATTACTGTCGATACTTCTGTAGCGCATTTGGCTGGTGCTTTGGGCAAACCCGTCTGGATTTTGCTGTGTTTTGTGCCGGATTGGCGGTGGATGTTGACGCGGGAAGATAGTCCTTGGTATCCGACAGCGCGCTTGTTTCGTCAGTCAGCAGCGGGGGATTGGGATGGAGTTTTAGATCGGGTTACTTTGGCGCTGCAAGCAAAAATTGCTGAGCGTCAGGAAGCTCTACAGTCAATAGAAATTCAATCTAATATTCAGTCTAATATTGCAGATCTGTTTCAGCCTCTTGTAGGGGCGGTGCCCCCGTGCCCGCCCTCCGAATTGGTAGGGGCGGTGCCCCCGTGCCCGCCCTCCGGGTTGGTAGGGGCGGTGCCCCCGTGCCCGCCCTCCGGGTTGGTAGGGGCGGTGCCCCCGTGCCCGCCCTCCGAATTGGTAGGGACACTACCCCCGTGCCCGCCCTCCGAATTGGTAGGGACACTACCCCCGTGCCCGCCCTCCGGGTTGGTAGAGGGGGTAGGCACGGGGGCACTACCCCTACGAGATCGCGATCGCCCTGAGAATGAAACAGCCCAGTCTAATATTGAGTTAGCGAAGAAACAATTCGATCGCGCAAATCTGCTGAAATCCCAAGGAAAGCTGGCTGATGCGATCGCATATTTTAAGAATGCTTTGGTTTTGCAGCCAGATTCCATCGAATCCGCTACTAATTTAGCCGTCACGCTGCACCAAACAGGCGATTTAGCCGAAGCTGCCACCTATTATCAGCGCGCGATCGAAATTGACCCCAACTGCGCTCAAGCGCAAAATAACTTGGGTATTTTGCTGCAAGATCGGGGGAATATAGCCGAGGCGGTAATTTGCTTTCAAAAGGCGATCGCCCTAAATCCCGTTTATGTCAAAGCTTTGAACAATCTCGGCGCGACTCTCCAGCAGCAGGGCGAGCTCCAAAGTGCGATCGTCTATTTTCAGCAAGCACTTTCTTTTAATGCCAATTACGTACCCGCCCTAGTGAATTTGGGCGTGGCGATGCAAGCAAAATGTCAGCCAGCCGAAGCTCAAAGGCTTTACCAGCGGGCAATTGCAGCAGAACCGAACAATCCTCAAGGACACTATAACCTGGGAAATTCATATTTGGCTGCTGGCGAAATAGAGCAGGCAATTTCGAGCTTTGAGCGAGCAGTTTCTTTGCAACCAAATTATGTAGAAGCCCTGACTAATTTAGGCAGTGCTGTAGAACTATTGGGAGACGTAAATCGGGCAGTTTCCTGTTACAATCGAGCTCTCGCAGTCGCTCCCAACTGTGTTAAAGCTCACTTCAATTTAAGCTTAGTCTTGCTGTTGACAGGTGACTTGCCGTGCGGTTTAGCAGAATACGAGTGGCGGTGGCACACAGATCAGGCGAAAAAATTGCCGCGGTTGAATTTTGACAAGCCGGTTTGGGACGGTTCAGATTTGAACGGACAAACTATTTTGCTCCGCTGCGAACAAGGTTTGGGCGATGCAATTCAATTTGTCCGCTACGCCGCCATTGTCCAGCAAAAAGGTGGCAAAGTCATTATATCTTGCTATCAAGAACTGAAGCGTTTATTTAAGCAGATTCCTGGCATCGAACAAGTGGCGGTGCGGGTGGAAGAATTGCCAGATTTCCAAGTGCAAGCACCCTTGATGAGTTTGCCGCACATTCTCGGAACAACTTTAGACAATATACCCGCCAATGTTCCTTATTTAGCAGCGCCGCCGAATTGGCAATTTTCGCTAAATTCCGATGGCAATTTCAAAGTAGGAATTGTCTGGGCTGGAAGTTCGGAACATTTGAAGGATTTTATGCGATCGATCGATTTCAGCTATTTCTTGAAATTCTTAGATATTCCCGGTGTCACTTTTTACAGTCTGCAAAAACAAGTGTCGGCGGACGATCTTACTTTGTTAACTCAAACTGCTGTCATAGATTTGAGCGACAATTTGAACGATTTTGCCGATACTGCGGCAGTGATATCGCAACTAGATTTAGTAATTACTGTCGATACTGCTGTCGCACATTTAGCCGGTGCGTTGGGCAAACCAGTCTGGATTTTGCTCTCTTTCATGCCCGATTGGCGGTGGATGCTGACACGGGAAGACAGCCCTTGGTATCCGACTGCGCGGTTGTTTCGGCAGTCACAACCCGGTGATTGGGATGGCGTGGGCGATCGCGTAAAAGTCGCTTTGCAAGAGTTAATTCCCAGCCAAGCGAAACCAGCATCAAGTGCGATCGCTCCCAACACACTAACAGAAATAGACGTACAGTTTCACACAGCCAAGGCATTACAAAAACAAGGCAACCAAGCAGCCGCCGCCGCGCGTTACGAACAAGTAATCGCCGCCTCGCCCAACCACGCCGAAGCCCACACATATTTAGGTTATCTCAAACAGGAAAACGGACAAACAGCCGAGGCAGTTTCGCACTACCAGCAAGCACTAGCAATTAATCCCAAGCTGGGCAAAACCAACTTATATTTAGGCTATGCCTTGGAAGAACAAGGAAGAGTTGCGGAGGCGATCGACTGCTATACTAAAGCAATTCAACTATCTCCAGAATCTCCAGACTTGCGTTTTAGACTAGCATTTGCTTTGCTGTTAACTGGCAATTTCCAGCTTGGTTTTGCGGAGTACGAATCGCGCTGGCAAACTCAAGAATTGGAGCCACGCTATTGCGATCGCCCGCTGTGGGATGGTTCCGATTTGCAGGGAAAAACAATTTTATTGCACCCAGAACAAGGTTTTGGCGATGCGATTCATTTTATCCGCTACGCACCTTTAGTCAAGCAAAAAGGCGGCAAAGTTATAGTTGCTTGCCATCAATCGCTCAAGCGTTTGTTTGAAAAAGTCGCAGGCGTAGATACTGTAGTCACAAACCCGCAGAATTTGCTAGATTTTCAGGTGCAAGCACCGCTGCTAAGCTTGCCGCGAATTCTGGGAACGACTTTAGAAACAATCCCGGCAAATATTCCTTATTTGACAGCGCCCGATGATTGTATACTTTCCCTAGAATCGAACAATCAACTAAAAGTAGGTATTGTGTGGGCGGGCGGGCCTCTGCACCGCAAAAATCACGATCGATCCTGCAAACTGAGCGACTTTATGAAGTTTTTAGATATTCCGGGCGCGAGTTTTTACAGCCTTCAGAAAGACTTGTCTGCGGGCGATTTAACTTTATTGAATCAACAACAAATCCCCGATTTAAGCGAATATTGCGTCGATTTTGCCGACACCGCAGCGATTGTTTCACAACTAGATTTAGTAATTTGCGTCGATACTGCGATCGCCCACTTAGCCGGTGCGTTGGGCAAACCCGTCTGGATTTTGCTCTCTTTCATGCCCGATTGGCGGTGGATGCTGACACGGGAAGACAGCCCTTGGTATCCCACTGCGCGGTTGTTTCGGCAGTCACAGGCGGGTGATTGGGATGCTGTGGGCGATCGGATCGAAGCAGCCCTAGAACAGCTAATTACCAGTTTCCAGGCTCAAACTGAAAATTCCCTCCCACAAACTCCGCAACAAATAACAGAAAATACTCATTTCCAGACTCTACCTGGTAACATATATCCAGAAGTTCTGCCTCAAAATATCCCCCCAGAAACCCCGCCACAAATAACAGGAATCGGCATCAGTTGGCCAGTCAGCATCACCAGCGGCTGGGGAATTTACGGCATGAATTTAACACTGCAACTGCTGCGAAATCCCGCCTGGGAAGTTGCACTTTTAGTACCGCCGTCCATTACCTCAGAATCCATCAACCCGCTTCACAAATCCCTCTTATTACCCGCAGTAGAAAAGCAAAGACAATTTCAGGAATTAGTAACAGCAAATTCCGACAAACAAATCAGTTGTAACTTTCCCGTACTTTACGCATTGGGGAATAACTTAGCATCCTCGGGAGTTGAAAATCACCTAATCAGCCCTTGTCAAGTAGGAGTCATCTTTTTTGAAGACACCCGCATCACCGCAACAGCGCTAGAAACAGCCAAAAAATATCGCGCCATCGTTGCCGGTTCCCACTGGAATGCCGATGTTTTGAGAAGCTGCGGCTTAACTAACGTCGCCATGGTAAACCAAGGAATTGACCCCACAATTTTCCATCCTGCACCTAAATCTAACTTATTTGGCGATCGCTTCGTCATCTTCTCCGGCGGCAAATTAGAATATCGCAAAGGCCAAGATATTGTCATCGCCGCTTTCAAACAATTTCGTTCCAAACATCCAGAAGCTTTACTACTAACAACCTGGCACAACTTCTGGCCTCAATATATGCTAGGAATCGAACAAACCGGAAATGTTGCGGGACTTCCCAATATTAACCGCGACGGAAGTTTAGGGATTTCGCAATGGTTGGCGGCTAACGGCTTACCAGTTGAATCTTTTATCGACATCGGTTTAATTCCCAATCACCTCGCCGGACAAATTTTGCGAGAAGCCGACTGCGCTGTTTTTACCAACCGCTGCGAAGGCGGTACTAATTTAGTCGCCATGGAAAGTATGGCCTGCGGAATTCCTACTATTTTATCAGCAAATACCGGACATTTAGATTTGATTTATAGCAACATTTGCTATCCTTTATCGAGTCAAGGACGAGTCAAACCGACTGCTCATTTTCCCGGTGTAGAAGGTTGGGGAGAGTCAGATGTTGAGGAAGTTGTCGAGGCTTTGGAGCAAGTTTATACTAATCGCGAAGCAGCGAAAAGTCGGGGTTTGGCTGCGGCGAATTTCATGTTAGATTGGACTTGGGAAAAACAAGTTAAGCGTTTTCTTGATGTTATTGGCGGGCTATATACATAATTCCCGTAGGGGCGGGTTCACCAACAATAATCGCCTCAAAACCAACAATTTCAAAAACCCGCCCTCACCCAACAAACAATATTAATGTACATTCAGATTTACGGTGGGGCTTTAGATAATCGGATAAAGAAGGACTGAAGTCCTCACTACAAACCTGAAGAAGGACTGAAGTCCTCACTACGAACCTGAAGGACTGAAGTCCTCACTACGAACCTGGTTTGTAGTAAGGACTTTAGTCCTTCTTTTTTTTCCCTTAATTACCTGCTTCCAAGAATTTCTCAGCATTCTTCACACTTTCAATATCGTAAATATCGCGGTTGTAACAAACAATTTGTGCTACCAACTTTTCATGACATTTCTGAGCTTTGTCCAACATAGAACCCTGGGAACGCCGATAATTGACAACTACTTCTTTCGTTCCCAAAAATGCGATATTATGTCTGTGACAATTCACCCAAAACTCCCAATCTTCGTAACCTTCTTTCATCCCAACTTTATAACCTGCCACTAAATCCAAAATAGATTTGTGATACAGTGAAGACGGGTGAATCATGTTAGAGTACTTGATGTTTTCCGGCGAATACAAATCGCAACTCGGTACTGTGCGATTTTCTGTGCCAAACATTTGATAAGAACCAAATGCTACACAAGGTACATGAGATTTTAAGCATATTTCTAAAAGACTATTCAAGGCATTTTCAGCTAAAATATCGTCGGCATCCAAAGGCATGATGTATTCACCATTTGCTGCTGCTATTCCAGCATTTCTTGCCAGAGACAGCCCTTGATTTGTTTGTTCTATCAGCCTGATTTTATGCTGGGGATTTGCTGCTATTAAATTTTTGGCAACTGTGCTGGTAGTATCTAAGCTGCCATCATTGACAATGATAATTTCCCAATTTTTGTAAGTTTGCTTAATTGCGCTAGTTACCGCTTGTGGCAAAAAATGAGATTGATTGTAGCAGGGAACAATCACAGATACCAAAGGTCGATTTTCCAATTGCTGGGATGCAGAAATTTGCCTGAAACTTTCTGTTTGGGCTGACTTTTGAGCAGCTTGTAAACTATAAAAATAAATTTTCGGATGAACAATTGCTAATTGATTCAAATCGTTGTTTTGATATTCACTTACTAACATTGGATATCTGGATAAATATTCTTGTTTAACAAAAATAAATATATTCTGAGCGTACCAAGGCTCTACTTTGTCATTGTTCCATATTTTTCTCCTCAAGCAATCCACGACTGCAAAACCTTTTGTATGAAAATAATTTACCCAATATTGCGGCCACTGTTCGTTAACGTGTTCGACACCTCCTTGAAACGGTATCGCAGCCGAAAACAAAATTACTGGTGCTAATTGAGTGAGAGAATTAACAAAGGTTTCAGCACAGGTAGCTGGTAAATGTTCTGCAACTTCTAGAGAAATTGCTAAGTCAAACTTTCTTGTTAATTGCAGCGGTTGCTTTAAATCTGCGGATTGGAACTGATTTAAAGGAATTTGTAAAAGAGTGCGATCCACATAATCGCCATCTATTCCCAAACAGTCAGCAATTCCCAATTTATGAAAAGCAGCTAACCAACTTCCCGTACCGCAGCCCACATCCACTACGCTTTTAGGTGAAGTTGGTTGCAGCAAGTCTAACAACAGGGGAATAATTTGTATGGCGGAACTGCGAGTTCCTTCTCCTATTAGTTGGTAAAAATCTCTTGTATAATTTGATTGTTTTGTTTTGTTTTGCTTGGTGTCTGTGGTTGAATTAATACCCTCTAAGCCGCTAATTTTATAACCCTGCAAATGTGTTGGCAACTCCCAATAAATATTGGCATCTGGTTGATGTTTTACAGGCTCGACATTCCCCCGCCAAGCTGCACCCATAATTTGCATTGTTTGATATACTATCGTTTGCCATCCCTGTTGTTTTAAGTAATCTAAACCCTTAGCAACAGCCGGAGCAGCTAAATCGTGAAATAAAATTATTGCATCTTCTTCAGCTAATTTTTCGCAGGCGATCGCATCATTTAACGGCCCATCTCCTTCGTGTTCTCCGTCAATAAAAATTAACGACCATTTCCGGTTCAAATCCTGTGCTAATTGCTCTACTCTTTGGGGGCTGTAACCGGGTACTAGCGTCACAGAAGTTTGCACGCCAGACGCATTGAGAGCGCCTTGAATTGAATCGATAACGCTTTGTCTGATGTCCTCTCTTTCTAATAGCGGATCTACGACATCTAACTCAACTCCGGCGAGGGCTAAATGACAGGCCGACCATCCCAGCCAGCAGCCAATTTCTAGTGCTTTTTTGCCTGCAAATTGCAGGGCTGTATTGTACAGGATATGTGCTTCGTCGCGACTGAGAAATCCCACTGAACTAGCACGGCGATCGACATACCAATTGTGCTCGATTTCCCGGCGCAGATACAGCCACGGACAAGTATTAGTATCGCCCACAATCATGTTGGGAAAGTACGCATCTGGGAGAATAACTTTTAATCCGGGTGAGACGTAATCTCCGACAGGTAATAGATTATTTTGAATTTGAGAGGGTGGTTGTACACTCATTTTTTCTGATTTTAATTGTGGGGATACTGGCTGTTGAATCGGTTGGTAGCGGAGACTAATTTCTACTTGATTCCCGTCTGTTGTTGCTAATTTTACCAAGTCGTGCTTGTGACCGGTGATGTGCAGAATGCCGATCGCCCCGTGCGGCAAATACGGCTCTACAAAACAGCCTAGCTGCTTGTCCCAGACGGGCAAACCGAAGTTACAGCTCCAATTGCACGCAGCCGGCAGCATCTCCGTGCGATCGAACATTTCAGTACCGTAAACCAGCCGATTTAACGCTATTTGGTCAGTCATCAAAGAAACGTGCCGCTGCAATCCCTCCTCCAGATATTGGGCCCAAAGTTCCCAATGCGGCGCATCTTTGTGCAGCGCAAAGATACCTGCATTGATAGTTGGATAGCTGTGCAACTGTTTGGCAACTTCTTCCCCAAAAGCTGCTTGATAATCGCGATAAACAAATTCCCAGTACCAAGGCAATTTGCCATAAGCTAAATAATAGCCTCTATCTAATTCTGGAACAACTGCTAAACCCCGTTTTGCCGCACCTTTTACGAATAATTCCACAGCTTGCCAATCCTGCACCCAAGCATCAGCGTCTATCCACAGGTAGATATCAAAATTGGGGAAGTAACGGCGCAGAAACGGACGAGCTAAAAGTCCTTTGAGATAGTGAGGTGCTTCATTTCTGCCGGGAAAGTTGAAGTCCCAATCGGGTTTTTTAATGAAATTAACTCTTGTTTCCAGCCACTGCAATTGTTCGGGAGTGCAGCCGAGATCGAAAAAGCCGATCGCAATATTTGCACTTTCTGGTTTTTCCCGCACCGATAAAATAGTGCCTCGCACCAGTTCAAAGTAATTTGCATCGGCCGCCGCAATGATGATAATCTGCATAAGAAGGAAGAAGGAAGAAGGAAGAAGGAAGAAGGAAGAAGGAAGAAGGAAGAATGCTTATACAGCCTTATTACTTAAAATTGTAGAGTTCGTTCGGTGAATTTATCAAAAAATTATGCAGGGTTTAAATATTTGAACCACCTTACTAATTGTGAGAATTGCGTAAGTCCCAATTAAAGTATACCACGGAGGAAGAATCGTGAAAAACTCAAAAGGAAAAGTTTATCTAGTCGGTGCGGGGCCAGGAGATTGTAACTTGATGACAGTGCGATCGCAAAAACTGCTCTCCCAAGCCGAAGTCTTAATCTACGACGCACTCATCGACATCCCGCAACTCGCATTAATTCCAGTAACTTGTCAGAAAATCGAAGTGGGGAAACGCGGCGGCAAACCTTCCGCGCAGCAGCAAGAAATTAACCGTTTGCTGGTAGAACATTGCCAACTTGGCAAACAAGTAGTGCGACTTAAAAGTGGTGACCCATTTATTTTTGGTCGCTCCAGTTCCGAAATTCAAGCATTAATTATCGCAGGCTGCGAATTTGAAGTTGTGCCGGGAATTTCGTCAGCATTTGCGGCACCTTTACTAGCAGGAATCCCGCTCACAGATCCGGTGATGAGCCGCTGCTTTGCAGTGATGAGCGCCCACGAACCGGATGCGCTGGAATGGGAAGCTTTAGTGCGGATAGAAACTCTGGTAATCTTGATGGGAGGGCGCAATTTAAGCGAGATAGTCTGGCAATTACAAAAACACGGACGATCGCCCGAAACTGCGATCGCCATTATCCGAGATTGCGGCCGCCCCGAACAGCAAATCTGGATCGGCACGCTCTCGCACATTGTACAGCAAACAACAGGTGAATCTCTATCGCCTTGCGTCATCGTCATTGGGGAAGTAGTTAGATTGCGCGAATTTTTAATCCAGCCAGAAAGCACAAACATGAGCCATACACCTGTCACCGCTAACACGAGCCAACCGCTAGCCGGAAAAACGATTTTAGTCACCCGCGCGGCTTCCCAGTCCGGTCAATTTAGCGATCGACTCCAGCAACTCGGTGCCCGCGCGATCGAAATGCCAGCCTTAGTAATTGGTGCGCCTTCAAGTTGGGAACCGTTGGATAGCGCGATCGACCAAATGTCAAGCTTTCACTGGTTAATTCTCACTTCCCACAACGCCGTAGACTGGTTTTTTGCAAGATTGCAAGCAAAAGGCAAAGACGCGCGGAGCTTGTTTGGCATTAAAATCGCAGTAGTTGGGAAAAAGACAGCAGAAAGTTTGCGATCGCACTCACTACAACCCGACTTTATTCCCCCCAACTTTGTCGCCGATTCCCTAGTCGAAAACTTCCCCGACAATTTGCCAAACTGCAAAATCCTATTTCCCAGAGTAGAAAGTGGGGGAAGAGAAGTTTTAGTCAAAGAATTTACTGCTAAAGGAGCAGAAGTAATCGAAGTACCCGCGTACCAATCTTGCTGTCCCGAAACAATCGATCCGATCGCCCTAGCCGCACTCCAGAATCAAGCCGTAGATATCATAACCTTTGCCAGTTCCAAAACCGTACATAACTTTTGCCACCTGATCGATACAATTCCCGAATTCTCCTTATCTCAGAATTGGCTAGAAAAAGTTTGCATCGCCTCCATCGGCCCGGAAACCTCCAAAAGCTGCCAGAATTTATTGGGCAAGTTAGACCTAGAAGCGACAGAATATACATTAGATGGGTTGACTGAGGCGATCGTCCAATGGGCAACAAAACATCAAATACATAGTTGCGCTCTTGAAGGTACGTAGTTGCGCTTGAGCGCTCTTGAAGGTACGTAGTTGCGCTTGAGCGCTCTTGAAGGTACGTAGTTGCGCTTGAGCGCTCTTGAAGGGCTCGCATCCCAACAACGTACCGCTTCAACTTTTGCATCCAACAATTAGCGAACAAGCTACCACATAGCAATGAATCATCCATAGTGAGTAGGGTTCGTCAAAGGCCAAGCCTAATTTATTGTAGACATTGCAAGCCTGACATACCTTACAACTGAATGTCTAGATAGGAAATCGCGGAACAAAAAAGCGAGTAAAATTATCAGTAAAGAACAAAGCCGATCGCCAATAGCGTCAAAACATTAATCAAACTAAAAACCCAAAAAGCCCAAACCACCAACCGCAGCGAACTCCAATACCAAACTACCAATTAGCAACAGCCATGAATATAAACTTTTCTCGTTACGACACCTTAACCACCTTGCTAGCAGGAACCACCGCAGCCTTAACCATAGTCATCAGCCAACCGGCGATCGCCAAAACACCCCAAGAAGTCGCCAGCATCGCCGGGCCGCTGACAGTACAAATCAATAGTTCCCTAGGAGACGGTTCCGGGGTAATTATTGCCAAAAACGGCAAAACTTACACAGTTTTAACAGTCAATCACGTCGTAGAAAAAGCAGACGTGAAATACACCGTTCGCACGTCGGCGGGCAAAAACTATCAAGTAAGCAACGTCACCCGCTTGCAAACAGCCCCAACAGATCCGGATTTAGCAGTAGTCAAATTTGAAAGTCCCGAAGAATATCCAGTGGCGACGCTAGCCGATTCTGACAAAGCCGTCATCGGCACTCAAATCTTCGTTTACGGCTATCCCGCTACGGGCGGACTCTTTGGCGCTGAAAGAGAACCAGAAATGTCTCCCGGACTCGTTACCAGCCGCCCGCGCGATCGCCGGGAAGGTTACACTTTGCGGTATCAAGCCGTCACTTGGAGTGGGATGAGTGGCGGGCCAGTTTTCGACTCCGAAGCCCGAGTCATCGGTTTGCACGGACAAGGGGAATTCGGTTTCGCCCAAATCAGTAACGGCGAAGTCGCCCCGATTAAAACAGGATTTAATGCAGCAGTTCCCATTAATACATTTATCGCCAAACTGGTGGCGGCGGGAATTAACAAATCCGAGTTGAAAGTAGACAATACTCCCACAACTATCGGCCCGGTATCCACCGCCAATCCGCAAGACGCCCAAGCCTATTATTTTCGAGGGCTTTCCCGCTTAGATGAAGGAGATGCTTGGGAGGCGATCGCCGATTTCAACAAAGCACTCACTTTCAATCCTAAATACAGCCCAGAATTGCATTTTAATATCGGCAATGCCCGCACTTTCATTACTGCCGGCTTGCCACAACCCGACCCCACCCGCGGTGGAACCGCTATTCAAGCATACACGCAGGCGATCGCAGCCAATCCCGGTTTTGCTGACGCCTACTACAACCGAGCTTTAGCTTACCTGACAGAAGACAAAGCCAAAGCAATTGCCGACTTTCAAAAAGCAGCGGAACTTTACAAGCAAGGCGGCAGAACAACTGCATATCAAGACGCCCTCAAGCGCATCCAACAATTGCAGTAGAATGATAAGTTAAGAATTAAGAATTAAAAATGAATTCTCCCATTTTTAATTCTTAATCGAATTCATACAAACAGCAGGTAAATAATCATGACTGCTATTACATTAAATCTCAATTCCATTATCCAACTAACTTCCGAACAGTTTTATCAACTGTGTGAAGAACACCCAGAATTGAAACTAGAACGCAACGCCAACGGAGAATTAATCGTCATGCCACCAACCGGAGGAGAAACAGGGAAACGCAATTTAACAGCAGGCGCTCAACTCTGGATCTGGAACGATCGAACCGAACTCGGTGAAGCCTTTGATTCCTCCACAGGATTTACTCTGCCGAAGGGCGCCGATCGCTCTCCTGATGCGTCTTGGGTAGAAAAATCGCGTTGGCAAGCTTTGACACCGGAACAAAAAGACAAATTTATCCCCTTATGTCCTGATTTTGTCATCGACTTTCTTTCTCCGAGTGACAGCTTGAAAAAGACTCAGGAAAAAATGCAAGAATATATGGATAATGGCTGCCGCTTGGGTTGGCTGATTAACCGCAAAAAACGAGAAGTAGAAATTTATCGCCCCGGTCAAGCAGTTGAAGTTTTACAATCTCCTCTCACCCTTTCTGGGGAAGATGTTTTGCCTGGATTTGTACTTAATTTCAAAAAAAATTGGAATTAGTAATATCAAACTATAACTTCGTCTATCTTCGGTTCGTAGTGAGGACTTTAGTCCTCATCAAAGAAGGACTGAAGTCCTCACTACGAACCAATTTGATTGCGCGTAATTGAGCCGATTAGGCCCCCGTGCCAAGCATTGCAGGTAAATCGATTTCTTTGACGCAAGTTGCACGCGATAAGGACAACACGCAGTCGATAATACAAAGTAAATCAGCGAGTGGAATTGCATTACCGCCCAGCAATCCTTCCGCTTCCAGATCCGCAAGTACCTCCGGCGTTCCCACATTACCCGGATTAATGACAGTGACACCTATTTGTTGCGATCGCAATTCCTCCCGCAATGCGTGAACCACTCCTCGCAATCCGAACTTGGATGCCGAGTTTGCAACCTCGCGGGCAGGGAAATTATCGCGCCCAGACAAAGCACCCAAAAACACAATTTTCGGATTGTGCGATCGTCTGAGTGCAGGTAACAGCCCTTTAACCAATCGAATTGGTGCAATCAAGTTAACAGCAATGACTCGTGCAATGTCTTCATCCGAACAATTTTCAAAGGAATATTTGCGAGTAAAAGCGTTAGTTTCCCAAGTACCTCCCATATACAGCAAGGCATCGAGTACATCACTGCCAATTGCCTGCACAGTTGTCTCCACACCAGTCAAATCTGACAAGTCAGCACTTATCCATTCTCCGTTGGGTGAAGGCGTGCGGGATACGGCTAGCAAACGGCGGGACTGCGACGCGAGGTGTTCGGCAACCGCCAGCCCAATTCCGCGACTTGCTCCTGCAACAAGAATGGTGTTGAACATTTTCTAAATTTCTAGCGTATAGTTCTATCGGGTATATTAACGAATCAAGGGATTTTTGTTTTGTGCGATCGCAAATATCGTTTTCTCGATTCTACTCAATCTCGTCTCTGGGCGTTTAGCACTTTGAATCCAAGATAGAATATTTTTTTTAGTTGTTTTGTTGAATCCTGCAAAGTTTCTGTTTGCAGTATCGTCTGTTTCTAAAGCTTCTTTTAAGTCTGCTGGAATCACTAATGCTTCAATCAAATCTAAACTTGTCCATGAGCCATCTTGTTTAGCTGCTATAATTTTTTCTAACCCAGCTTCGGTCATCTTCCCTTCAGCAATTAATTCTTCGATATATTGCTTGTTCAATTTTGACCAGACACTTTTTGGTTTTCGAGGCGTGAAGATTTGTCGGTAACTTTCTGCATCCAATGATTTGACTTTGCTGTCAATCCAGCCAAAGCAAAGTGCTTCTTTGACTGCTTCGCTATACTGCACGCTAGGTTTGCCACTTTTGACTTTGTAATAAACCAGCCAAACTCCGATCGCATTTCCAGAGTTTTGCTGCAACCACTGCCGCCAGCAGGCTCGATCGCTAGCGTAAACTATATCGAGTTGGTCTTCAAATTTCGGCATAACAGGAAAGAGATTTAACCAAAACTATCTTACCAAGGCGAACCAATCATTGTAAAAGCGGCCCAATAATACGGATGCGACAAATTACGATCGCCCCTAGCCGTCAATTCCGCAGGCAAAGGCAGAGGTTGATTGTTGCCCGATCGCACCAAATAACCATCCTGCAACCGCACTTCCCCGCGCAACATCGTCAACTGCGCTTGCCGCAAAGCCTCAGCCTTAATCGGTGCCGTCCGCAACTGCTGGTAAAACTCGGTCATCAACCCCAAAGTTCCAGCATCTGACACATACCACAAACTCGCCAAAGCCGATTTTACCCCCGCGTGTACCGCCAATCCCGCAAACCCCAACTCAGCCTGTTCGTCTCCCACCGCCGTAGTGCACGCACTCAAAACCAACAACTCCACCTGCGGGTTAGATAACTTCAACTCTTCCAACTGATTTAACCGCAACTTAGTATCCCAAAACTGAATGTAAGAATTTTGGGCACCACCAGGCTGAAAATCGCCGTGAGTAGCTAAGTGAATAATTTTGTATTGGGATTGATTGCGTTTTTCCTTCAAATTTGCCAGCGTAAAACGTTCGTTGAGAAAAGACGCACCATGCCAAATCTTGCCCACAATTGTTGATATTTCGAGCGGCACCGCAGGTAAAGGATTTTGATCGTATTTTTCAGGAAATTTCGACGCACCCATCGCCAAAACTTCCGAATCCTTAACATCGGCATAGCGAGTATCAGTCAAACTCAAACTGGGAATCAGCGCCAAACTATACTTTTCCACTAAAAACTGTTTGCCGTCAAACAGAGCAGCTAAAGGTAAAGTTCGCAAACCGGCATCCATCGAAAACGCCAAGGTGTCAATTTTGTTAGCATCCAATTCCGCTTGCAGCGGTGCAATTAACCACTGGTAAAGTTCCTTGGCAGGTTCCTTGTAATCAGAACCAGTCAATGTCTTGGGAGTTCTGATAGCATTAGTGAATTCCTTAGCAACTTGCAGCACTGTTTCGCGACTTGCAGGCACGCTTTTAAACACATTTTTGCCGTCTGGCAATAACAACACAAGTTCTAAATTCTTGTCTTTCACCCAGACGTAAACGATTGCCGGTTTAACTCCCGTCAAGCGATTGACGCTGCTGAGAGTATCTCGGATACTTTGCTGCGTGATTGACTTTCGATCGAGATTTCCACCAAAGTAACGTTCAAATTCCCGGCCCTGAGCTCTATCCCTTTGCTGCACTGCGTCGATCGGACTTATTTGCGCGATCGAAGTCGATCGAGAAATCTCAGGCAGCCTCAAACTCGCGATACTGTCTGTATTGCCACTTCCAGGTTTTTGTGCAGTTGCTGAACTGCCGTTTTCTGTCGCACTAGACGCACCCACATTGTCTTTTAACACCGACTGCGACAGCAGAACAGAGCCGGCAGCAGTCTGGTTCGACTGTTCCTCAACAGGCACAGGAGTCTGCCGTGAGGATACATTTGCTGTACCGCTCTTGGGCACAGGCTCTGCGGGAGTCTGAGTGACAATTTGTGGAGAATTGCCTGTATTTTTTAGTCCCACAGTGGTAGTTGGTGCTGGACTCGGCAGGCTCAACAGGGGCGCGGTAGCAGTAGTTGAGGAGGTAGCGTTCGACTTCGAGTTTCCTGTCCCAACAGTCGTGGTTGTGCAGTTTCCCGACGGGCAAGTGCTTTGCAACAGCGTCAGCGAACCCGATCGCACCTGTCCGTCTGTAGAAATGCTAACGCTGGTGCGATCGCTCGTCGTTTCGCTTCCGGCAGCCCGAAACAATCCCCCAGCCTCGATTGCCACATCGCCGCCCGTATTGCCGTTAGCTTTGATAGAAACAACTTCAACATCTTTCTGCCCGGTAATCTTGCTCGAACCGGCACTTCCCGACTGCGAACTAGAATTGATCACCCCTGTCACGATCCGGCCCGGCGCCACGATCGAGATATCTCCGCCGCTTTTTGCACCGAAAGCATTGACATTGCCAGCTTCTACCGAGCCCGCGCTGCGGATGTTGATATTGCCCGCCGTCCCATTTGCCGATCGAGTGGAAACCATACCAGCAGTCACATTACCTTGGCTGCTAGTGATGTTAATCCCCGCATTCGAGGTAACGTCTCCCACTGCCACACTACCGCCCATCAGAGCGATGGTGGCGTTATCTGTTCCCGCGATCGCACCCGTTCCCACGATCGCACCGCTTCCCAAGGGCGATCGAATCGTCGTCGGATCTTGAAATGTCACCGCCGGCGTTGAATTGGGCGTTGTGGTTGCCGGAGCAATCGCGATCGAGCCGCTGCCGTCAGCACGCCCGATCGCGATTGAAGCAAACCCGTTTCGCAGCGAGTTCAATTCCGCAGCAGTCAAGTTCAAAGCCTCAGTCTCAGCAGCACCAGCGATCGTCATATTTTGAGTTGGATCGACTGGTTGCAGCACCAGATTGCCGTTGCTGGCGATCGAATTGTTGCCGCCCGTCAAGTCAATTTCATTGCCTGTCAGAGTAATATTTCCACCTGTTTCCGAGCCGCCAGCTTCGATCGCGCTAACAGTGACTCCGCCGCGGCCAGTCAGCGTCACATTCCCCGCGCGATCGCCCCTAGTGTCGATCGCGCCAGCAGTCACCGTACCCTCGGCGGTAACGCTCACATCTCCCCCCGACGTGCGCGGCACTTTGGCAGAATTGACAGAAGTGTTGATGCTGGGGGGACTTCCTGTGCGTAGCGCAGCCGTAGTCACATTGCCGGTTGTGCTATTGATGCGAATTTCCTGATTGTTGGTAGTGATATTTCCGGTGCGGATATTGCCCTCAGCTTTCAGACTAATTGAGGCATTGTCTGCCCCTGTCAGGGAACTTGTGCTCGTAATTGTTCCCAAACCCGCCGGCGATTGAATAATTAGCGGATCGTAAAATGTGAAATTATTAGCAATCAGAATCGAACCGCTACCGTTGCTGCGGCCGATCGTAATTCCAGCAAACCCATTTTGCAAATTTTCGAGTTCGTTTGCTGTCAGATTCAAATAAGTATTAGTCCCGACATCTCCAGAACCAGCGATCGCAATATTTTGACCGGAATTCCAAGGTTGGAGTACCAAAAATCCCGTCCCGCTGACCGAATTTTTGTCCCCTTTCAAATTAATTTCATTACCAGTTAAAGTAATGTTTCCCGAACCACCGGCGATCGAACTAACTCCCAGAATATTCCAAGCCGTCAAAGTTACATTTGCCGACGATTTAGAACCGCTAGCATCAAGTTTTTGGGCTGTGACGTTCAGGCCTTCGATCAAAATATTGCCGCTGTTGCCGCCGCTGGAATTCGATGCCGAAACATTTGCTGCAACGGTTGTTCCGGGACTTATCAAACTAATATTTCCGCCGTTGCTGGACAAATTACCCGCAGTAATTTGACTTCCCTCCAGGGAGAGCGCGCCTCCGCGAGTGCTAATTGTATCTCCAGCATTCATTGAAAAAACACCCGCACCGTTGCGATCGGCATCTGCTCTCAATGTTACCGATCCAGTAGTTGCGGCAAAGCTCAACTTATTATCCGCCAAATCAGCAATTTTAATATCATTCAGGGCTTCCAGAACCACATTGGTTGTCCCCGAGATACTTTCCAAAGCTCTTCTGGAAATAGTCAGCGAAGAATCGTCCTGGTTTTGCTGCCCTGGTGAACGCGTTTGTGTTGCCAAAATATTACTACTATTAGCAATAACTGCCGCATCCCCCGCAGCTTCTGAGGAATCTGTAATTAAAATATTTTCAGGATCGAAGAGCAAAGTCCCCAAACCGTTTGTCCCGGAAGTATCGACAGTGCCGTTAAACATCAATCTTTGCTTGCCGGAAATTTCCACAAACCCGCCAACACCGCTGCTAGAAGTTGCAGAAACGCCCGTTGCGCTGATGCGGCCCAAAAATGCTGTTGTGTTGTCCGCCCAGACAAAAACTCTGCCGCCGTTACCCGATTTAGTGGCGTTGGCTGCGATCGAACTTTTGCCATCCACGTAAGTCATTCTGGCATTCGGCACAGTTCCCTCGCCTCGGTAATCTCCCCCGATCCGCACCGTACCGCCGCCGTCGGGCCCCGAAGCCTCAATCTTCGCTGCCAACAGCCCTACCTTGTCGCCCAACACGTTGACAGTACCTCCCGCGCCAGACGGGGCAGACACGTCCGCAACACCCGATACCAAAGCAGTTCCAGCCCCTGCCGGTATTGTTTGGCCGCCCGTAAGTACGACTTCACCGCGATCGTTCGTAGTTATACCAGTAGCGCTAGCCGCGCCGGAACCCGAGAGTAACTTTGGCAAACTCAGAGGAGAAAACGGCAGAGCTTCCGAACCTGGCACTCCCGCAGCCGGAGCAATTTCTAAACTCAGCAAAAGTCCGTTTTGACTCAACCGCACCAGATTTTCGCCGGGGACAGCCGCCACCGTAATTTGACCCCCCGGCGCTGAAAGTCTTCCCGTACTGATGACAGTGCCGCCCAGCAAAGTCAAACTCTGCCCGTTTTCCACAGCCAAGTCACCAGCATTGACAATACTCCCCGGCTGTGCGCCAAAAGCAAAAGTATTCGGTGCTCCTACTAAGCCCGCATAGTTATTCGCCCCCGTACCGTTGAACCAGCCGCTGTCAAAACCGATACCGCTAGCGGTGGTAGCCAGAAAAGACCCTGGTACGTCTAGTCGCGCATTACTGCCAAAAATAATCCCTGCCGGGTTCACCAGGTACAAGTTAGAATTGCCACCAGTAACTCGAATTAGACCATTAATTAAGGAAGCGTCGCCACCGACAACGCGGCCGAGGATATTTTTAATGTTTGGGTTGGAGAGGAAATTGGCAGTTTCGCCAGGATTTAAACCAAATCGAGTAAAACTGTGGAACAGATTTGCTCCGTCTCTGGAACTTGTGCCACCTGTAATATCGTAGCGAGAGGGCGACGCACCGGGCGTGGTGATGGTGGTTCCGGTGCCGTCTGGGGCTGCCATAATTGGCTGTGCCGCAGCAATTTGAGATTGGCGATAAATTGCCACAAGCACCCATCCGCTGCTATCTTCTTTGAAGAAAACCAGGTTGGGGAAAAAATCTAATATCAAAAATCCAGCCAGGGGAATTGCTGCCAGAATCGATCGCACAGCAGATTGAGCATTCATAAAATTTGCCTCGATCTAGACCTGAATTCGAGTTTTAAATGGAGATTTTAGGTAAAAAACAGTCGATCGCACCCTCATGCTGACCATTCCTAGGGCTAACTCTCGATCGCCAATTCCCAAGTTTTAGTCCGATTTTGATTGTGCCACCAACATAGCAAACACTGACACTAAGTGTCGAAACACCGTTGAGTTTAAACAGAGAAAATTATGAGCGATCGAATTGTCCGCACGATCGGTTTAACTGGGGGCATCGCCACCGGGAAAACCGCTATATCTAATTATCTGGCATATACCTATGGATTTCCGATTTTAGATGCCGATATTTACGCCCGCGAAGCTGTGCACCCAGGTTCGCCAATACTAGACTCTATTGTAGAACGATACGGTGCCGTTATTTTGCTCCCCGACGGCAATTTAAATCGGCCAGAGTTAGGAAATATTATTTTTTGTAACGCAGCGGAACGGCAGTGGTTGGAACAACAGATTCACCCTTATGTGCGCCGCCGGTTAGTGGAGGAAACTCAAAGCTACATTGCCGCCTTAAATCTGGTATCCCCAGACACAGATGAATTAGGTACAAAAACTCAAGAAAGCCGATTTGGGGAAGGCGATCGACAACTAGAACCAAGTATGGTTGAAAAAAAACCAGGTTTCTGGGCCCAGACTGACAGGTTGACTTTGGTGTTGGTAGTGCCGCTGCTGTTTGAAGCTAACATGACTGACTTGTGTACCGAAATTTGGGTGGTGTACTGTTCGCCCGAAGTGCAGTTACAACGGCTGATGCACCGAGACGGCTTGAGTTGCGATCGAGCTAATGCACGCATTAACGCCCAGATGCCGCTAGCTAACAAGTGCCAACAAGCTGATGTTGTTTTGGATAACTCGTCAACCCTCGACTCTCTATTCCTACACATAGATTCGCAAATCAGATCTTAGCCTATGTTACGCGCGACATTCTGATGTGGCATTAGCTTGTCTTTGATCCGAAGCTGCATCTCGATATCAATAAATTATGAAGTTAATCTGAAGACTCGTAAATATCTACAATTTCAGGAATCTGATTCAACAACATATAAATATATAGAGTGCCCAAGCAGCGCCCAGGATACTGTGTTTTTGTGTCTTTAATCCGAGGCTGCATCTCCATATCAATAAATTATGAAGTTAATCTGAAGACTCGTAAATATTTATAACTTACGGTTTCGTTTCCTGGTTGCAAGAGTGTCGCAAAAAGATGGGAAGCCTTGACTGCTGGTGGTTTCCGGCAATGAGTAGGTAACTTGAACTTACAACTGAAACAGTGAGGGAAACGAGGGGTTTTACCCCGTTTGACTAAAATTCAAAAAAATGTATGGGTCATCAATTACCAATTGATGATTTCGCGGCAATTCAAATTTTTTTTTACCTGTTTTTGCCCTGATAGCAGAGTACAGGCTGCGTATCAAGAAATAGAAAATACGACACGGAACTCTATGATGCGCCTTTACTCTTCCATGCTGATGTCAACCCTGCTACTGAGTAGCACAGCAGTTAACGCTCAAAGCTTAGAAACCCGATCGACCTTTTTCTCTCAAGACAAACCTGCTCCCGAAATTACGAGAGTCCAAGCCAACGCTCAGATATTTTACGCAGATAACGATAAAGATACCTTGCCCGAACGAGGCAGCGGGAGATAAACCCAAACAATGGATGTTTTTCCTAAACAAAGCAAAATAAATCGGCCGATTACTTTGAGTATTTTTCCCTACTCTGTCGAGGGAGATAAATAAGTAATGAGGGCATTCTTAAACGAAGAGTTAAACGCAATTACTTCCAGATTAGCTGAAGCGATGTTGGATCGGGGAACAAAAATCTCTGAAAAAAAATACAATGAATACTACCATCAAGTTAATTTGTTTGAGTACGCTATTAGGTAGCGCTTTTGTGATTCCTCAAAAAGCAGCAAACAGTTCAATTGCAGAACATCAGTTCAATAAATCGCAACAACTGCTATTAGCAGGTAAAGATGCCAAAAGCGATGCACAACGGTGTAGAACTTCGCCATCTCCGGGGTGTTCTCGCCGAGACTCGCACGCGATCGCAGAAACCAGACTTTTTGAGTCTTGAGACTTTCTCGACTGATGCTGATGCCGTCAGTCATCCAAATCAAAAATCAAAAATGGTACGATCGATTCATATGATGTCCGATCGATTGACCCCAATAAGCAAGGTTTGTAGTGCGGACTTCAGTCCGCTTTATGCTGCGGACTGAAGTCCGCACTACAATAAGTAAGGTTTGTAGTGCGGACTTCAGTCCGCTTTATGCTGCGGACTGAAGTCCGCACTACAAACGGTTTTTGTGATGGTAATCAACCAGACATGATATCACCCTAAAATTTCAGATTTGAGATCAAAAAAAAATAGGTAAAGCGCTAGTAGGAATCTGGCGCTTTACCTAGATATTCCACAGTTTAGAAGCTTTAGTCTTCCGCCGCTTCGCCACCAACCACGACATCCCGAATCCGCAAACTCGGGCCGCCGCAGCCCACGGGTAAACCGCTTTGTCCTCCCTTCCCGCAGCCGCCGGATTCATCCCAGTAGAAATCGTCGCCGATCGCCTCAATATCCGCTAAAGTGCTGAAAACATTACCCGAAAGAGTCACATCCCGCACCGGATTGTCCAGTTTGCCATCGCGAATCATCCAAGCTTCGCCGGCACTGAAAGTAAACATTTCGCCATTAGTCATGCCACCTTGCCAATTGCGTGCGTAAACACCCTCTTTGATCCCAGAAAATAAATCCGCAACCGGCGTATCGCCCCGTTCGATCCAAGTATTCGTCATGCGGACGATCGGCGGATAGTGATAATTTAAACAGCGAGCATTGCCCGTAGGCGTTTCTCCCAACTTACCCGCAGTTTCCCGCGAGTGCAGCCGCCCAACTAAAGCGCCGTCTTTAATTAACTGAGTCGTAGTCGCCGGAGTCCCTTCATCGTCATAGAAATAGCTGCCACGGTGTCCCTGTGGCGCAGCACCGTCGAAAATTTGCAAGTTTTTCGGGCCGAACTGGCGGCCGAGGGTCATAATTTCCAAAATGTCGGGATTTTCGTAGGCCATGTCAGCTTCTGAAAGATGTCCGAAGGCTTCGTGGACGAACAATCCGCTGAGTATTGGGTCAATGACGACGGTGTAGGTGTTGCCTTGGACGGGGGGCAAGGCTAGGGAGTCTACGGCGCGCTGGGCGGCACTGCGAACTTGGGTTTCAAGTTCGGTTAAATCTTCGTAAGCTTTCCGCGAACCAGTGGTTTCGCGGCCGGTTTGTACGGTTTCCCCGCTGCGGGCTGTGGCGGCAAAGCGCATTTCCATGTCTGCCCAACCTTGTTCGAGCATGGTGCCTTCGGAGGTGGCGAGGAGCGTGCGCTGGGTGCTGTCGCCGTAACGCACGGAGATGGTGGCGATGCGGGGGTCTATGCTCCGCAGGATGGCTGCGTAGCGATCGCACAATTGCTTTTTATCAATTAGCGGCACCAGACGGGGGTCTGTTCCTGTCAAAGGCAGGAAGCAAATGTCTTGTACTGGGGTGACAGGCGCGAGAATCGTTTCTTCTTCGCCGATCAGTTTGGCTGCGGCGATGGCTTCTTCGATTCTTTCGGCGAGGGTGGAAAGTCGGTTAAAACTGGCAAAGCCCCAGCCGCCTTTGTGACAAGCTCGGACTTGGCCTCCGATTGAGACTCCTTCGCTGAGGGTTTCAATTTTTTCGCCCCGCAGCAGGATGTCTGTGCCTTCGGCTTCTTCGAGTCGAATTGCTAGATAATCTACTTGGTTGCGGTAGCGTGCCATTAACTCTGACAACAGATTTTTCGAGTCGGCGATCGAGGTGGGCATAAGGAAAGCACGGTGTTTAACTGCTTTCATTTTGCACTTTTGCCAGGGCGATCGGGTGGGTTGGTCAAAAATATCGCCCGCAGCGCGGAGATTGCGACTTAATTTGTACGGTTCTGCCAATAACGATAGTTGACAAATGTAGATATCCTGTGAGTTAGGAGCAAAGCGCAAGAAATTATGCGGGATTTTTGGGTTCTGCTGGTGCTTGAATTTTTACTCCTGAACATTCCTATAAATAAATACTTCATCCTTCATACCTGGTGAAGGTGGGTTTATACCTACTGTGAATACTTACTTTTTACCGACAATCAGCGAGATTTTAGCCTCCGAGGCCTTAGAAAATGACCTCAGTCTGTTTGATGTGAAGTTGGCTGGAGAAAAAAACCGCCCGAAGTGTCCTGGGAGTCGTGCTGCTTCCCGGCCCAAAGCTGAACAGGAATGGTACGGCGCGATCGCAACTTTGAATCAAATGCTCGCGAAGCAAACACACTGTCTCTCGCCATCCTCCGTCCCCAATTCCTGTCAGGGATTGATTTTGTCGGGCCCATCTTCGGTTTTGACTGAGCCGGTGGTGGCTTCGGGTTTTGCTAATTGGATTTTTACCAGTATTCCTGACAACGATGCAGCTTTGTGGTCTTTTCGTGCTAGACAAACTTTAGCTTTGCTACCGGCCGCTGACAAGCAAAGATCCGTGCCTGCGACGGCCCCGACTTTGGCTTTGGCGATCGGCGATCCTTTGGCAAACGAACAATTTTGTGTGGTTTTAACGGCTAGTTTTAGTCTGGTGATGGTTTTGGGTGAAAATGCTGCGGGAATGCCAGCTTTTCTATTTTCCTTCGATCCGCAAGTCGTCGCCAAAGCTTGGGAAGTTTTGCGGCGCCGCGTGACTGAAAGTGAATGTTTGCTTGCTAATTCTGACGGCGGATTGAATTTGCCATCGCACCAATTAACTCCTAATTCTACTCACGATTCTACTCAGAAATTAGATGCGCTATTCCAGCATTTTTTGCCTGTTGCTCCCAAATATCAAACAGTCACGCTCTTCGCCAGCTTGTTGTTAAATAATTTGCCTGTTGGGAAAGAGGAAGCAGGCAGGCTCAAGGATGAAAGAGTTGAGGATAGCCCCAAAGGTAGGCAAGATATCAAGTGCAAGTCTGCAATTCCTCACGCTACTAAAGAGGTGGAGTTGCTACAGGCGATCGCCCACGAAGTCCGCACTCCTTTGGCCACCATCCGCACCCTGACTCGGTTGCTGCTGAAACGCCCCAAACTCGATCCAGTGGTGGTGAAGCGTTTGGAAACCATCGATGCTGAGTGTACCGCTCAGATCGATCGCTTCGGTTTAATTTTCCGCGCCGTAGAAATGGAAATGTCGCAAGCTAAAAATTCCGCATTGCAGCTAACAGCCATGTCCCTCGGTGAAGTGCTCCAAAATAGCATTCCTCGCTGGCAAAAACAAGCGATTCAGCGCAACCATACTTTAGAAGTTATTGTGCCCCAAAAATTGCCGGCGGTAGTCAGCGATCCGACGATGTTGGATCAGGTGTTAACTAATTTGATTGAAAATTTTACTCGAACTTTGCGATCGGGAAGTCGCATTCAGGTAGAGGTGACGTTGGCAGGAAGTCAATTAAAATTGCAGTTAGAATCGGAACACTTACCTGAAAGTAACGGCGTATCGACTTTTGCCGGATCGGCTAATGCTCCCTTGCGATCGATCGGGCCTTTGCTCATGGTACAGCCGGAAACAGGAAGTTTGAGCTTAAATTTGAGCGTCACTAAAAATCTATTTCGCGCTGCTGGCGGGAAGCTGGTAATTCGCCAGCGCCCCCAAAAAGGTGAGGTAATGACCGTATTTTTGCCGTTGCAATAGTTAGGGCTAGAACAATCCTAAATCATTTGTGGACTTCTTCTTACTCCTTCCCCTTAATAAGGGGAGGGTTGGGGTAGTTTTATTGTCGTCACACAAATTAGGTACGTAGTTGCGCTTCAGCGCTCTTTATAATATTAGGAAAGAGCGCTAAGATCGCAACTACGTACCTTAGCCCAAGCGCGAGCCGATCTTTGAGCGATACTTTTGGTAGTTTTATATATCCTATCCTGACAATAAAACCACCCTACTTAATAAGGGGAGGGTTGGGATGGGGTAAAAAATTTACGACTCCTGCAAGGATTGCTATAGAGCACAAGGCATTTCAAACAAGCGGTAGCACGATCGCAAATTCTGTTCCTTCTCCCAATACCGAATCACAAGTCAAACTTCCCCCGTGCATTTCTTCCACAATTTGTCTGCTGATTGATAAACCTAAACCAGTTCCTTTCCCAGCAGCTTTCGTTGTAAATAAATGCTCGAATATTTTTGACTTCACTGACTCTGACATTCCCTTGCCATTGTCTTTAATTGCGATCGTGACACAGCCAGTCTCCTCAGACAATTGAGTTTTAATAGCAATCATATTAGGATTTATTTTGATCTGAGCAAAACTCAAACCTTGATTAGTTTCTTCCAAGCTATCGATCGCATTTGCGAGCAGATTCATAAATACCTGATTTAATTGTCCCAAATGGCAAGTTACTGGTGGAATATTACCATAATCTTTAATAACTTGAATAGCCGGACGCTGACTGTTAGCTTTCAATCGATGCTGTAAAATAGTCAAAGTGCTGTCAATTCCGTCGTGAATATTGGTAGCAACTTTTGAGTTAGTATCGGCACGGGAAAAAGTTCTGAGAGATATACTGATGTTGTGGATGCGTTCGACTCCATTTTTCATAGATGAAAGCATTTGTGGCAAATCTTCTAAAATATAATCTAACTCAATTTGCTCTGCATCTTCCTCGATTTCTTGTCCAGGATTTGGCAACTTTTGCTGATAAAGTTTCAAGTGATTAATTAAATCTTGGGCGGCGATGATAGATTGGTCGAGATTCCCGCTAATAAACCCAACAGGATTGTTAATTTCATGGGCAACGCCTGCCACAAGATTGCCCAGAGCAGACATTTTTTCACTTTGAATCAGTTGCAGTTGAGCTGCTTGCAAGTCTTTCAAGTATTGTTCTAGCTGTTGGGATTTTTCTTGCTCTCGCAACAAGAGTTCAGCATTGTCTTGATTGGTTTTTTGCAAATTCATGAAAGCTGTTTGGAGTTGAGCAGCCATGCTATTGAACGTCCTTGCTAAAACTCCCAGCTCGTCTTTTCTGTTGGCAGCTAATGTTAATTCTAATTGACCATCTGCCAGAGCTGTAGCAGCATTTCCAATCTCAAGAATTGGTTGAGTAATCCAGCGAATTGTTAGGATACCAACAATTGTAGAGACTACTAAGGCTGACAGGCAGAGAATGATAGTAATGCGAGTATTAGCATATATTTTATCCATAAAACTTGATTGTGGAACTACGACAACAATCAGCCAATCTATACCTCGACTGTCAGAAAATGGAGTTACTTGCACAAATTGCCGATCGCCATTAATTTTAAAATCAAGTTGTTGGTTGCTTGAAATTCGATTAAACTCGTGAAAGCGTTCGCTCAAATGCTTGGCTGTCAAACTAATTATGGGTACTTTGCTGTCTCTTGCCTGAATTCGTTTAGAACTCTTGCCGTCAGCAGCGACGACAAAAGGTTGTTCAGTGGTGGAAGAAGCAATAATATATCCAGAGCGATCCACAATAAATGTTTGTCCCAATCGTCCAAATTTCACTTGTCTTAAAAACTCACTAATATCAGATAAAACTAAAGCAACTCCTAGAACTCCTACCAGTTTTCCTGACTTGTAAACTGGTAGACCGGCATCAATACTAATATTAGGAGTTGGAGCTACCCATACAGAAATTGGACTCCAGATAGCTTTGCCTTCCTTGGCTGCAACTTTGTACCAAGGTAGAGTCCGGGGATCGAAGTTAGGAGTAACTGACAGCAACTTGCCACGTTCGCCAGTATTATTGGTTTCATAATTATAAAATTTACCGCTAGCAGACTTTTCTACAATTCCCAGATTCAATGTGCGATCTGCCAATCTACCTGTCCCGATAAATTCTCCAAATTCATTACTATAATGAATGTAACTAACAGTATCAAATCTCTGCATTTGCTGCGAGAAGTAGCGTGCAAGTATTCCCCTGTCTTCTATATTTAAAATTCCGAGACTAATGGCATCTAAATTAATTTGATTGATTGTCTGAGGCTGTGCTAAAAAAGTGTTGAGATGCTGTTGAATGCGGGAAGTAACTTCGCTTCTTAGTTTGATTGCCACATCGTTAACGGCTTGTTGTCCGCTGTTAAAGGAGAGACAACCCACTATCGCTACTGTGCCGGCAATTTCTACAAGAAAAGGAACGAGCAGAGCGGTTCGGAGAGGAACTTGGCTGAAAATTCGGGAGAGAGGTAATACCATTTTAGATTTTAGATTTTAGATTTTAGATTTGGGAAAATGTTATCAATTTTTCATTCCCGCTCGATATTTTTCTAAATACTCATGTTAGCAATCTCCCGCCCGCTCAAACTCACTAGCCGATTTGATTTTTGTGGCAATATTTTTGTTCCAGTTTCAGAGGGTATTGTCGGAGACTTGCAGGATTTTACCAGCTTTTAGGCGGGGTGAAATAAGCTGTGGAGCATTTAAATCACTAACGGGGTAAGTAGGGTGCGTCAGCCATAATACTTACGCTTAAACGGGAAACTCTTTGGACTGACGCACCCTACAATCTGTTTTAAATGTTCAACAGCTTAGCGGGTCATTGTATTGATTTGGATGTTCTACGGCATTCTACTAATTTATTTAATGAATTTGATTGCTTTGAAGTTACAGTTCGCGATCGCAAAAGTAACGTATTTCTGTTATTGTTCGCGCTCGTCTCGAAATCTCAAAGCCTTGCCACACATTCATCCTGCGTGCAGGACTGACTTATTATAATCTATGGCAACTGCCAATACATCCGTTAAATCTAAATTGCTCGTTGCCAAAGTTCATTTTTCCTTGTGCCATAAAAACGATCGCCCTTTTAGCAAATTCTATATTCACTGTCAACCAGCACGGTTGAGCTAGCCCGATCGGGTTAGCTCAAATGAGTGTCACTCAAAAAAGTGACTGGTAACTAACTTGTACCCCCGGTTATCAATAGATATAGCGAGGGAAAAGCAAAAAACAAAACTTTTGTGCTCGTACAACTTACTTAGATAGACACATGGAAATTTCAACTTTTGAACTCTTGGCAAAGCCCATTGCACCTCCAGTACCCACAGCACCAGAACTCACTCCCGTACTTCGCCGAGTCGTTCAAGGATACTTTCTCACCATCTCTAATCTCGAAGCGATCGACTTGCGATATCGGATTGAGTTTGCCGTTAGTTTGCCCGTACCGCCAGATCCTAATAAAATCCCGATCGACGGCGTTAACGTTCGTTTAATTATTGACGTTGAAGGCGCTAACACCTCTTTATCTCTGACTCAGATCGGATCTAGTAACAGATATCGCGGGGTTTTCACAATACCTGCTGGCAAAACTGCATCTGTTGAATTGTTACCTCTTGTGCCAGCAGTGCTCACTCCGGGTAGCCTAGAAATACGGGGATATGTCTCGCTGTTTTTGCACGCCCGCCGCTTCTTTCCAGGCCCCGTACCTCCAACCAAACCAGCCAGAGTGTTGCTGAATCCAGAAATTCGGGGTACTTTTTTGCCGAATGATTTTCCAGGTGTGCTTGGGGATCTAGACTTCGATCAAATCAATTACACTCTGGCGATCGCTAGCGGAAAAGCATTGAATGTGCTTCCTCCGGCAATCTCTGGGCCAATTATTATCGATCCACCAATCATACTGCCGGTTTTGGAAGAGTTGCGCGATGGTAATTTGGATTTAGCTAGTTCAGACGCAGACAATTCAGAAAAAGCTCAAATGCTAGTACAACTTCTGGCTGAACTTGAACCAAATGAAGCCAATTTGAAGGCGCTAAATACCGTGATGAACAAGTTCGATATTCCCGTGAAAATGTCTCACTGCTAGAAAATAAGGGAATTATCCACCAATTCTATAGGGTGGGAAATACAGTTCATTTAATGCTGATATCCCCTAACCCCCCTTAAAAAGGGGGGGACAAGAAAGCTCTCAAAGTCCCCCGACCTAAGGGGGATTTAGGGGATCTCCGGGGCATAAATAGTCTTATCTGAACCGTATCGATCTATAGGGTGGGAAATACCTAAAATCTCTTGTATGTAGGTGTGCACGGCTGCATCTGGTGCAAGGCCAATATATCCGTAGGGGCGAAGCATGACCGCAATCAATATCGGATTATAACTAATAACTTATATCCGGTCATGCTTCGCCCTCTTTAAAAACCAGATGCACCTGGTGCACGCTGTCCTCACTACAAACGCTGCGGACTGAAGTCCTCACTACAAACGCTGCGGACTGAAGTCCTCACTACAAACGCTGTTTTTCTGAGGACTGAAGTCCTCACTACAAACGTTAAAAATATAAAATGGTATGAGGATTATTCGGATGCAACCAGTATTTAAGTTTCAGCCAATTTCTTTTAGTTGGGTAGCGCTTCACCCCCAGCCAAAAGGTGTCATTCAATTTATAGGAGGTACTTTTTTTGGCACTTTTCCTACTGTATTTTATCGAGATTTCTTAAAAAAGTTGTTTGCAGATGGGTATACAATTGTTGCTTTGCCGTTTAGGTTTAGTTTTCGCCACTGGCCGATCGCAATTAGTTTATTGCAAGAACAGGAGATACTTAGGAAAGAACTAACGGAAGTTGCGAAAAAATTGGGTTGGGAGTCGGATATTTATCAAGAGCGATCGAGCTATTTTTGGGTGGGTCACAGTTTGGGATGCAAGTACATCGCTCTTTTAGAGTTTTTAAGCGATGCAAATTGGCAAAATATTGCGAATCAATGTTATGGCCAAGATGAAAACCGACAGATTCAAAAGTTAATCTATAATAGCAGTATCGAGACACCTTCAATTAAAGGTCAACCCTCTTTATTAATTGCTCCCGATATCAGCAACACCGAGAGTGCAATTCCGATTCGAGCGCTCGCAGTGCTGTTAGACAAACTAGGTTTGGGAGTGCGGCCGACAAGAGCAGAAACTCAGTGTTTTATTGCTAGCAGTTCTTTGTTTAATTTAACTGCACTGATTTCGTTCGATCGAGATGACATAGCAGGCTCAGTTAGGGATATTGACAAAAGTTTGGAAGTACAAAAAAACAGCGATGTGCTGTGGTTGGTTGAACAGTTAAAAGCTAGAGATTTACCAGTTTTAACTCGGGAAATAGAAGGCACTCATTTATCCCCTATCGCTATCGAAACTGGCAATTATATTGTTGGTTTAAATCATTTTAATGCCTTCATCAAGCCGATTAAATACCGATTGCTTGAAGCTGAATGTGTTAAATTTTTAAGCGCTTTGAAGCTCAAGTCCGCACCCAAGGTCGATCGATAATATCACATCCGATCGCGCGATCGAGCGACTGGGCGCAATGTAATATTTTTTACACCGGAAGTTCGATCGCAAATTCTGTCCCTTCACCCACCGCAGAATGGCAGATTAACTTGCCGTTGTGGGTTTCTTCTACGATAGACTTAGCGATCGCCAATCCCAATCCCGTCCCCTTGCCAACCTCTTTCGTAGTAAACAGATGGTCGAATATCCGCGATTTTACTGAGTTTGGTATACCATAGCCGTTATCTTTGATACTAATTTTTACGGTGGAAAGGTCGATCGACCTGGAAGTAGAAATAATAATTCGCCCAGGATCGGCTTCTAATTCCTCATAGGTTCGCCCAACGCACGCTGCATCCAAAGCATCGATCGCATTGGCGAGAATATTCATAAACACCTGATTTAATTGTCCGGGAAAACAATTAATCTCTGGCACATCGCCGTAGTTAGCAATCACTTCAATGGCTGGACGCAGATTATTTGCCTTGAGGCGATGGCGCAAGATCAGCACAGTGCTGTCAATACCTTCAGCCAGGTTAAATTTCTGCTTTTTATCGCTGTCGGCGCGGGAAAAAGTGCGGAGGCTTTGACTAATAGATACGATGCGATCGCCCCCATCCTTCATGGATTTAACCAGTTTGGGCAAATCTTCCCGCAGATATTCTAGATCGATCGTGTTTAGAGATGCCTCAATTGTCGGGCCGGGTTCGGGGAACTGTTGGCGATATAGATCGATTAAATCAAATAGATCGTTAATGCTATCTTCCACAGCACTGACATTACCTACGACACAAGCAATGGGATTGTTAATTTCATGGGCAACGCCCGCCACCAGTTGTCCCAAAGTGGAGAGTTTTTCTTGGTGCACCAATTGCAATTGGGCTTTCTCCAACTCATCAGTACGTTGTGCCACTCGTTGTTCTAAGGTGTCGGCGAGTTGCTTTAGACGCCAGTGAACTTTCACCCTTGCTAATACTTCCTGGGGTTCAAAAGGTTTGGTAATGTAGTCCACCGCCCCCAAGGATAAGCCTTGGATTTTATTCTCCGTATCTGCCAAAGCCGTCATAAAAATTATGGGGATACCTTGAGTAGCGGGGTCTGCTTGGAGGCGGCGGCAGGCTTCAAAACCGTCCATTTTGGGCATTTGCACGTCGAGTAAAATTAGGTCTGGGTGAGCATAGGCCACCATAGCTAGGGCTTCTTCGCCATCCACTGCCATGCGAATTTTGTAGTTGGCGGATTTCAAGGTTTTGGAGAGGATAGACAAGTTGGTTGGATTGTCATCCACAATCAAAACAAAGGAACTGCTTGAGTTAATCATAGTTTCTAATGCTACACATTAAGCGAGATACTGCTGAATAAATGCCCGTAGTTGTTTGATCTCGCACGCCTCGGCCATCTGGATAAGTTCTCGGACAAAAGCGGCATTATCCCCATCGGAAATTTGCTGGGCGACTTCCATCACTTCCTCTAAATCGCCCATTTTGGCTAGTTGAGCAAGTTGGGTCAAAATGGCGCGAGATGGTGGCTTAATTTCTTGAGCTACATCAAGATCCCAAAGTTGCTCGTCTTTGGGAGCCTGATAAATCCACTCTAACTTTAAATACTTTTGCACTTGTTCTAGCAATATTTCAGCTTGAATGGGTTTGGGTAAAAAATCATTGCCGCCCGCTGTAATGCTATTGTGGCGATCGATCTCAAAGACACTAGCTGAAGAAACTAGCACGATGTGATGTTGTAGTTCTCTATGCGATCGCAATGAGTGCAAAAACTCAAACCCGTCCATGACTGGCATTGCCAAATCGGTAATAATCAAATCCGGTACAGTCTGTAAAACTTGCTGGAGTCCTTCTTGTCCGTTACTAGCTTCAATAATTGTAAAACCAATTGGTTCCAAAAGATTCAGCAATACCGAACGATTTTCCCAGCGGTCATCGATCAATAAAATTTTGCGTCGTTCTCCAGCATAGCCTACGATCGCCCCTTGTGACACAACTCTCGAATCCGCAGCCCAATCCCTAACTTCCGGCAATTGTACTTCAAAGGAAAAGGTGCTGCCTTTCCCGGAAATGCTCTCGACTTTAATTTCACTATCCATTAAGAAGACTATTTTGTGACTAATTGCTAGTCCTAGTCCGGTACCTTCGGATTGTTTTTTGGTATCACCTACCTGTTCAAACGGCTGGAATATCTTCTCTACTTGTTTGGGGGTCATGCCTACTCCGGTATCTGCGATCGCAAATCGAATTCGTGTATTTTTTCCCTCATTTACTGTATCACTTTTCTCTACTCTGAATGTCACTTGACCGCGCTCGGTAAATTTAATGGCATTGCCCAACAAGTTAATCAATACCTGCCGCAAACGCTTTTCATCGGCAAGGACTCCGACAGGTAAGTTGGCATCGGGAAGGAAATCGAAGGTAATGTCTTTTTGTTGAGCGCGAATAAAGTTGATTTCGACAATTCCCTGGAGAAAAGAAGGAAAATGGAAGGATCTGGGATTTATTTCTAGTTTCCCCGCTTCGATTTTAGAGAGGTCAAGGATATCGTTAATTAGGGTGAGCAGGTGGGAGCCGCACTGATAAATGATGTCAATGCCATTACGTCCTTTAGAGTTGATGGATTCGTTGCGTTGCAGAATCTGAGCGTAGCCGAGGATGCCGTTGAGCGGTGTGCGGAGTTCGTGGCTCATGTTGGCGAGAAATTCGCTTTTGGCGGCGTTGGCGTTGTCGGCTGATTCCTTTGCTTGTTGCAGTTCTACGGTACGTTCGGTAACGCGAGCTTCGAGGACTGTGAATGAGGTTTTGAGTTGCACTGCCATTTGGTTGAAAGATCGCCCTAACCCTTCCAATTCCTCGATGCCCTTTACTTCCACGGGGCGATCTAAGTCTCCTGCTGCGATCGCCTCGCTTGCTTTTTGGAGGCGGACAATCGGGCCAGTAATCCACCTAGATGTAAAAAATCCGATGATTGTTGCCAGGACTAGGGCGCCACAGCATAGAAGAATGGTCGATCGGGTATTAGCATTAATTTGCCCCATAAAGTCTGACTCTGGTATCGTCACCACAATCAGCCAATTCAGTCCATACGGATCTTTCCAAGGAGTGACTTGAGTAAAATAGCGCTGGTTGTTGTATTTGAATCTCAATTCGCGAGTTGTCTGAATGGATTGCAATCTGCCCGACTCTTGTTGAATTCGAGTGGCGATTGTTTGAATCAACGGCTCGGGAATGGTGAAGACTGTAAACCTTTCTACGGGATATTTGAGTTTGTTGAGAATCGGTTTTTTGCCAGAAGTTGCCACCATTCTACCATCCGGTTCAACGATAAAAACCTTCCCAGAGTGGCTAATTTTGAGACTCTTTAAAAATCTATTGATGTCGTTAAGCTGCAAATCACAGATTAAAGAAGCTAAAAATTTTCCATTCCGATCGAGGATCGGATAAATTGCTGGAACACTTATATAATCTGAGTAGTCTCCTACATTTTCACTTGCACCTCCAGCCTGTACTTCAGCACCAGTCTCAGACACTTGAATATTGTTAATTGTAACTCCCGAGATGTCTGCCCAGAAAGGTTTTTGGGCTCGGGTTGCTTTGATATACCTGTTTTCTTTGAGAATATCAAAGTCGTAGGTCTGAATCAGCTTGCCCCGGTTTCCTGAAACATCACTGGTGTAGTCTGATGCCTTGCCTCCGGGAAGGTTTTCATAGAGAGTAATATCTTTGGGATTTAAATAGCGCCCCGCCCCGATTTCTCTGCCATCTGGCAGGGCATAACCGAAATAGCTAATCGCGGGGAAGGCTTTTGATTGTCGCCAGAAATAGAGTTCGCTGGCTTTGGGGTTATTTAGGTCAAGTTGCCCGGTAGCGATCGCATCGGCTGTCACTTGCGTTAGTTGTTGCGGCAGGGCTAGATAGCTGTCTAACTGGTTATCTACTCGCTGAGTTGCGCTATCTATCAACTGATTTGCTAGGTCATTGACTGCTTGTTCACCGTTTCTAAAGGAAAAATAACCTACTAACCCAACCGCTGCAAAGATTTGGACGACGAATGGGACAACCAGAACTGCTTGTAGCGGTAAACGACGGATGAAATGGCGATCGCCTGATTTGTTTTCCGAGGAATACATATGAAAAGTTTTGAAAAAGTCAAGTAATATGATTTTTTTTTATATTAATATATTATACATTTTTTGACCGATGCAATGTAATCTCGATCACAAAATCACCAGTGCGATCGGATATTTCTCGACCGTCTACCAGAGTTTTTGCTCCTCGTCATTAAGCGAGATATTGCTGAATAAATGCCCGTAGTTGTTTGATCTCGCACGCCTCGACCATCTGGATAAGTTCTCGGACAAAAGCGGCATTATCCCCATCAGAAATTTGCTGGGCGACTTCCATCACTCCCTCTAAATCGCCCATTTTGGCTAGTTGAGCAAGTTGGGTTAAAATGGCGTGAGATGGCGGCTTAATTTCTTGAGCTACATCCAACTCCCAAAGTTGCTCGTCTTTGGGAGCCTGATAAATCCACTCTAACTTTAAATACTTTTGCACTTGTTCTAGCAATATTTCAGCTTGGATGGGTTTGGGTAAGAAATTATTGCCCCCCGCTTTAATGCTATTGAGGCGATCGCTCTCAAAGACACTCGCTGAAGAAACCAGCACAATGTGATGTTGTAGTTCTCTATGCGATCGCAATGAGTGCAAAAACTCAAACCCGTCCATGACTGGCATTGTTAAATCGGTAATAATCAAATCCGGTGCAGTCTGTAAAACTTGCTGGAGTCCTTCTTGTCCGTTACTAGCTTCAATAATTGTAAAACCAATTGGTTCCAAAAGATTCAGCAATACCGAACGATTTTCCCAGCGGTCATCGATCAATAAAATTTTGCGTCGTTTCCCAGCATAGCCTACGATCGCCCCTTGAGAAACAACTCTCGAATCCGCAGCCCAATCCTTCTCTTCGGGCAATTCTACTTCAAAGGAGAAGGTGCTACCTTCCCCGGAAATACTCTCGACTTTAATTTCACTACCCATCAAGGAGACAATTTTATGGCTAATTGCTAGTCCTAATCCAGTACCTTCGGATTGTTTTTTGATATCACCTACCTGTTCAAATGGCTGGAATATCTGCTCTAGTTGTTGCGGGGTAATTCCGACTCCGGTATCTTTTACTGAGAAACGGAGAGTGCAAAAATCCGGTCGATCCGTTTTTTCAACTCTCTCAACTAAGAAGGTCACGCTGCCTTGATTCGTGAATTTAATGGCATTACTCAACAGATTAATTAGTACCTGACGCAAACGCTTTTCATCCGCCAGGACTCCCATAGGTAAGTTATCATCTGGGAGAAAGTCGAAGGTAATTCCTTTTTGTTGCGCTCGAATACTGTTGATTTCTACAACGCTTTGGAGAAAGGAAGGAAAGTAGAAGGAGGCGGGATAGATTTCTAGTTTACCGGCTTCGATTTTAGAGAGGTCAAGGATATCGTTAATTAGGGTGAGAAGGTGCGAGCCGCACTGGTAGATGATGTTAACGCCGTTACTTCCTGTGGAGGTGAGGGGTTCGCTGCGTTGCAAGATTTGAGCGTAACCGAGGATGCCGTTAAGGGGTGTGCGGAGTTCGTGGCTCATATTGGCGAGAAATTCGCTTTTGGCGGCGTTGGCGTTGTCGGCTAATTCCTTTGCTTGTTGAAGCTCTACAGTACGTTCGGTAACGCGAGCTTCGAGGACTGTAAAGGATGTTTTGAGTTGCACTGCCATTTGGTTGAACGATCGCGCTAACCCTGCTAATTCTTTGATATCGTTAATTTCGACTGTGCGATCGAGTTCACCTGTGGCAATGGCTTCACTGGCTTGTTGCAATTTCATAATCGGATCGGCAATCCATTGGGAAGTATATATACCGAGAACGGTTGCCAAAACCAACGCACCCAAACAGAGGACAATTGTGGTGCGAGTGTTGGCATTGATTTGTGCCATGAAAGTTGATTCAGGGACTACAATGACGCCGATCCAATCGATACCTCGTTTGTCGTTAATAGTTGAAATTTGAATAAACTGACGTTGGTTTCCCAGCATAAAATCAAGCTGTTGACTTTCGGCAATGTTGTTAAAAGTGCCAAGTCGTTTGAGGATTGCTTGGGCTGTTTCACGCATTACATAATTTTCAGACTTGACGGCAGGAATTTGTTGTAATTCATTTTTTTTGCGATCTATAATATAAGGCTCTTCGATCGTGGAACTTGCAATCAGGTTGCCCGATCGATCGATGATAAACGTTTGTCCTGTTTGATTCACCTGTAGATTGTTGAGAAAGCTATGAATCTTGCTAATCCGAAAAATATTGTTTTGAACTCCTAATAAATTTCCATCGCTGTTGTATATCGGCTGGGTTAGAGCAATTGTCGCCTTCTTCGTCGTCTGGCCCAAGTAGGGCCCAGATGTCCAGATTGGTTTTCCGGCTTTCAGTGCAGCTAAATACCAGGATCGAGTCCGAGCGTCAAACATTGGTTGAGTTTCTATCAACCTAGTCCGTTGACCTCGATCGCCCAGACTGTAGATTTGACGCTGAGGCAGATTCGCTTTGTCACCAACCCGAGAAACGATGCCATCCTTTAATGTATCCTCTAAGGTAATACTTGTGCCATCAGTTAAAGCAATTTGCATGAATTCGACAGTATCTTGGCTGACCAACCGCCAAAAAGTCCGTTCTAGTTTGGTGACATCTGTTAAATCTAACCGCCCCTCTTGACCCGCGGCCACGATCGTTTGCCCTACAATATAAGGCTTGTCTAGATAAGCCAGGACTTGTAAATTGAGGCGATCGCTAATCTCTTGACGCAACTGACTGGAAACATCATTTACTGCTTGCTGTCCGTTACGCAGCGACAGATAACCAGTCAGTCCGACTGCGGCAAAGATTTGCAAGACAAACGGAACTACGAGTACAAGTCGTAAAGGTAGAGTTTTAGCGGGATGAGCCTTTGACTCGATCATGGTTAGTAGGTTTTAAATTTCAGATTGGAGATTTTGAGATTTTCCCAAAATTATGCAACAGTATTTGTCGGGTGCCCAGCTACGAACAATCTTTCAGATTTAATCTAGAATCTCATAGATTCGCACCTTACACGTTGGGCAGAATAAACTAAAACAACAATTATATTGTACCAAGCTTTTTTGTCAACGGTATTACTTACAGCATTGAATCTGGGATCTTGAAGTTTAGTCTTCAAATCCTGCGTTTACCGACATCGTACCCTGAGCTTTGCCACCAATGCTTCGATCGCTATCCCCTATTTTAAGTTTCGATCGCAAGCCATTTTATTAACTTTTATATATTGCCTTTAATTGGGATCGAGATTATAAACTCAGTACCTTCCCCTAGGGTGGAATTAACCTTGATACTACCTTGATGAGTTTCTTATACTATCTGTCGGGCGATCGCCAATCCCAATCTCGTCCCCTTGCCAACCTCTTTGGTAGTAAACAAGTGGTCTAATATCCGCAATTTCACTGACTCAGGTATACCAGGGTCGTTATCTTTGACCCGAATTACTACTGTTTGTAGGTCGATCGACCTGGAAGTACAAATCATAATTCGCGCAATTACTTTTTTTATTATTTTTGATCTAACTATTATAATCTAGTAATTATCCAATAATGCCAGTAAAAATACTTAAAAAAATCACAAAAATGATACCCAGTAAGCCGTTAATAGTTAACCAAATTTGGTTAACTATTAACACTAAGTGTAATGGGGTTAGTCGAATCAGTTCATTCTGGCTGTCAAGGCATCTCGTGCTTGTTCTCGATCGTCAAAATGGACTTTTTCGGTGCCTAAAATCTGATAATCTTCGTGTCCTTTGCCTGCAATCAGCACGCCATCTCCGGGTTTAGCGTCCATAATAGCAGTGCGAATGGCTGCGGCGCGATCGCACATCACGACCGGTTTTACCTCAGCGGGAATGCCTGCGAGCACATCTTCCAAAATGCGATCGGGATTTTCGGTACGCGGATTGTCGGAGGTAACAACGGCTAAGTCGGCTAACTCTGCCACGATTTTACCCATGATCGGGCGTTTCGTGCGATCGCGATCGCCACCGCAACCAAACACACAAATCATTTGACCGGGAATAAACGGCCGCGAAGCCTTCAACAAGTTCTCCAAACTATCGGGAGTGTGCGCGTAATCGACAATTACACTAATATCTTGATCGGAACTAATTTGCACCCGTTCCATCCGTCCCGGCACTCCCGAAAACAGAGCTAATTTCTCCACAATTGCGGACAAATCTAAACCCAATTCTAAAACCGCACCGACAGCAGCCAGCATATTGGATAAATTGAACTGACCGACTAAAGGCAAAACAAAAGCAGTTTCGCCCTTGGGAGTGTGCAGCATTCCCTTAACTCCATTGGGCTGATATTGCAAATCAAAAGCATACAAATCAGCAGTTTTGTCCGTAGTGCTGTAACTCCATACTTGCTCGGATTTGAGGCTTTCAACAATCCGCCGTCCGTAGGAGTCGTCAATATTAATTACAGCGCGATTTGTGAGATAATTTTGACTAAACAAAAGCGACTTTGCCTCAAAATAATCCTCCATATCGCGGTGATAATCGAGATGATCTTGAGTCAAGTTGGTAAACACAGCAACTTCAAAAGTACAGCCCAACACTCGCTGCTGTGCTAAAGCATGGGAACTGACTTCCATCACCCCGTGTTTGCATCCAGCAGTTACAGCTTCTGCTAGCTGTTTTTGCAAGTCGATCGCAAAAGGTGTAGTGTAAAGTGCAGTTTGTTGAAAACCCGGCCAGCGAGTGTAAAGCGTGCCGAAAATTGCTGCCGGCAACTGCATTTGATTGAGCAAAAATTCGATTAAATGAGTTGTTGTAGTTTTGCCGTTAGTCCCCGTAACGCCGACAAGTTTTAATTTGCTAGCAGGATTGCCGTAAAATGCGGTGGCTATTTGACCGCAAATTTGAGCCATGTCCGTTGCCACAATCACGCAGGTATCCCCGTCTTGGGGGGGTGTTTTCTCGGCGGCTGAAGTGGAAATTATGGCCGCAATTGCACCGCTGGCGATCGCACTTTGCCAAAAATCTCCGCCGTCTACCCGCGTCCCCGGCATTCCCAAAAACAAATCCCCCGCCTGACAAGCATGGGAATTAGTAGATAAACCCTTGACTTCGGCATCGAGAGCCCGATGTTGGGTGTCAAAGGAAATGCCAGGAAGTGTTGCTAATAATTCTCTCAATTTCATCTGAAAAACTCCTCATAAAAATCAATACGGGATGCGGGAAACTCAGAGACTTCAGTCCTGAGAGGAAAGCGACGCGAGGGACTTTCAGTCCCCGTCAGTCTTAAAATGCGTAACTGTAGCCATCTTTTCTGTGAACTATTTTGCAGTATTTATGGCTAATCCCTTGCACCAATCCTGATGCTGAGATATTGAACGAACCCGTCGTTCTAACCGCAACCCGACCAACATATTCACCTATTTTCTTGCCACTGGTAACGACTGATTTTACAATGTCACCAGTTTGAAAACCTTTAACAAACTTGTTTTGAGGAACGTACCGAGATGGAAAGCCAAACCTGTCTGTGCGACACATTTGACGAGTTCCGTGTCCAGTTGCTTTGATTAGCAGTGGTTTGTTTGTTAACACCTCTAGCGATTCAATTTGACCGATCGCCCGTGCAGCATCAAGCCAATGAGTTTTAGGTAATTGTAGTCTAGTACGATTGAACTTAGTCAGTCCCCCCGAACCAGTCACAACAGGCAACCCCGTTTCTCTCAGTCGAGAGAACAGCGCCCATCGGGTCGAATTCACGGCAGCAGCGTCTTTAAGTGGACGTTTGGCTTGTGCAATAATCTGTTTCAAAATGTCAGGTTTCTTGGCTAAGAATTGCTCAATATTTTGAGTACCTTTCGTGTGGTTGCATTTCTCGCAAGCAAGGCAGAGATTAGAAATTCGACTGCTTCCACCCTTAGCTTTTGGATGAATGTGCTCAACTTGCAAAGGTACATTTTGAATGTTGCACTAAGTGCATTTTCGGTTCCATTTGTTAAGCAAATATTGCCGAACTTCGTAACCCTGTAGTTCGCCTTACTGATATTCAATACCTGAGATTTCAGGATTCTCTAATTGTTGCAAGTCAAATCTGACCAGCTCTTGAACAATTAAGTCGATAGGTACCAGTCTGCGTAATTTGTTGACCCAAGTCAAGGTTGTTTCTACGCGATGCTGCAAAGATGGTGCTAACCAACCTTTTTTGCGGGTGCGGTTTAAAAACCTTGCTTGGCGGTAGCGAGTATGACGGTTTCGCCTTCCTCGACGCAGTGAACGACGAGAATCAAGACTTGCTTTGATAGCTTGACCGCGATGGGTTAGTTCAGCTCCAAAAATAACTTTTTCGCCTTGCAGTAAAGCGATGCCAGTAGTCTTAGAACCTGGATCTAACTTGAGACTAATTGATTCAACAGTTCCTGTTACCGCTTTTTTGAGAATAATGGTACACGGGAATCTTCTGAAAACAGCCGCTTTACCAGCGATTAATAACTTACGAGCCATTGATGGCTTGCAAGGTGTGAGTGGTTTCTTGTTTGCATCAAGTACGAAAATAAAATTGGACATTTTTGTGTCCTTCCACTTGCGTGTAATGTTAGCTTCGCCAATGTTATAAGAGCTTGTTAGACCTGCAATACTGCCTCAGTGACTTTAAGACTGTTTAATTGCAGATGACAGAGCAAGGAACTAGCGAGAGCATTCGCTTGGTGTCGTGACTCAAATAACGTAGCCTGTTAAGACCTAGGCCCGTCAGCACAGCTTGCAATTTCTTACAAGCTCAGTCTATGAGAGAGCTGAGTTACTGACATTATTCTGATCGATCGATTTGCAAATATTTCTGTAACATTTGCTCCAATTGTGGAACTGTACAGCGGGGAGAAGGACGAGGTAATTGTTCTGCGGGGGAAAATGCAGCATCGCCACCAGAACTTTTTTCTTGGGACTCCACTTTAAACAAAACTGGCACTTCGTACTGGTAAGCTTGAAACCAGTCATCACGTTCGGTAATGTCTCGTACTTCCAATTGAAACTTGAGGCTTTCAATCTGTTCGAGTTTTTCTTGCAACCCTTCGCACAAGTGGCATCCGGGTTTGCTGTACAAAATCAATCGCATCATCAGAGTACAATTAAACTTGATGTTAAATTCTCGAAAGTGCAAAAAGTGCGATCGGAAGTTGGCGAACCAGACTTCGCAAAAAGCCAGCCCCGGCATGATTGACCTCAACGCACGATCGAGGCTATCTTAGCATTGGTGGCGAACCGATTACTACAATTTGCCATCTCAATACAAATGCCAGCCGATCGAACCCTACACTTTTTCTGTAAAAAATGCAAATTACGCCGGAAATATCTTGCCGAATTAAATTATTGCGTCTGCCTCTAATCGTTGGGATTGTTACTATTCACTCGTCCATCAATTCTGTGGGATATGCTGACAAATTTTTCCAGACGTTGGTTGCCGGGACTTGGGGCGGTTCTTGCGTGGCTTTTTTGTTCATGCTTTCAGGCTTCCTGTTTTTCAGGAATTTTAATTTATCGCTGAATTCTTACAAGGAAAAGCTCCAATCTCGGTTTTGGACTCTCCTGGTTCCCTATTTGTTTTGGAACTTGGCTTTATTGACACTCGTGTTAATTGTGATCAACGTACCGGCAACGAGTGGAATTATCCAAGGGCATTACAAAAAATATATTGGAGACTACAGTTTTGCCAACTTTATAGATTGTTTGACCGGATATAAAAGCCTTTATCCGATCGCATTTCATTTCTGGTACGTCCGGGATTTGATGGCGATGGTGATTCTATCTCCGGTATTTTTGCTGATTGCTAGAAAGATACCTTATCTAGGTATAGCTTTGTTTGCCACGCCTTGGTTGCTGGATTTTCAAATTGGTTTTAGCATCCAGTGGTTGGGGCCGTTGTTCTTTTATTTAGGATGTCTGATTGCTGTTCAAAAATTGGATCTAACTTGGCTCGACCGACAAAGAAGTGCGATTATCGGTATATACTTAGGGATGGCTCTTGTGCTGGCAATAACCCAAACAGCCGACATTAAAACTTTCCAACACCAGTTAGAATGCTGCACGAGAGTAATGGGTACGGCGGCGATTTGGTGCGCTTCAGATTTGGTGTCGGGAAAGCTAGAAAAAGCCTGTTTTAAATTTTCGGGTTTGGCATTTTTTGTTTATGCTATTCACGAACCGACCGTAACAGTTTTTAAGGAAGTTTTTAACAAGTTGTCAAAGCCTTCCAATTCGATAACTGTGATTGTATACTATTTATTGACAATCATTCTGGCAACTTTGATAACGCTGGCGGTGGGGAGTTTTTTACAAAGGTATACGCCTAAGTTCTTTCAAACGATCACAGGTGCAAGGGGATAATTCAGTTGACAGTTGACCTGGGACAGTTGACCTGGGACAGCGTTAATCAGTTGACCTGGGACAGTTGACCTGGGACAGCGTTAATCAGTTGACCTGGGACAGCGTTAATCAGTTGACAGTTGATAGTTGATAGCGTTAATCAGTTGACAGTTGACAGTTGACCTGGGACAGCGTTAATCAGTTGACAGCGTTAATCAGTTGACAGCGTTAATCAGTTGACCTGGGACAGCGTTAATCAGTTGACAGCGTTAATCAGTTGACAGCATTAATCAGTTGACAGTTGTAGGGAAGCGCCCGTGAGAGTTCTATACAGTTGACAGCGAACTCTCCTTTGTAGGGATAAATGATATCAAATGCGGTAATCTCCTCCTTATTTATATCTCTATTTTCTCCCTCTGTGTCCTCTGTGTTCTCTGCGGTTAAATCATTCCCTTGACTAATGAATCAAGTTTAGGTATAGTGTACAAATAACCGTACCAAAAGGAGGAATTATGGACTGTACCGAATACGCAGAAGCTAAGCGAAAATCAGCCAAAAAAATTAGCGCCGATATTCGAGAACGTTGGAACAATCGCATTGTCACGCGGGGATTGCACTTAATGGGTGAAGCGGGGGCGGTGCAGTATTTAGCTGATTACGGGCGGGGAATTGGTACGGCAAAAGTTATTAGTTTTGCACTGTGTGCGGAGTCGGAAGGATACCCGGAAGTTGCGATCGGCTTTTGGAAAAGAGCGTTTGAATTGGAAACCGGAGAAAAGCCGACTAAAAACACTCCAAACAACTCTACCACCAATGCTGCTCCTGCGGCAAAATCAAAGGCTGCTGCCAAAGTTGAGAAAGTTGAGACTGTCAACAATCCGATTGTCCCGGAATTACCTCCGCACTTGCAGCCGGGAAGGATTGTGACGATGCAGCCGGTTGACGCGCCCAGCGAACGTTCTTATTACATCGAAAATGCCGATTATTGGGGACAGCCAAAACGCGATGGCAATCGAGTGGTGGTGGTGGCGACGCCAGATAAAGTATACTACCAATCGCGATCGACAAACCTGCGACAACAAGCGTCAATTGCGATCGATCGCACTTTAACCGACACAGCAGCTAAAATTGGCATCTTTGTTTTAGATGGCGAACTGTATTACAAAAGCTGTACGGGCAGCGAACACCGCACGGGCGCCCAAGCTGCTACAGTTAATATTGAAAGGGGTTTTCCGACAACCCAGCCAACGGCAGTTTATGCCATTTTTAAAGCTTTGTTTTTCAAAGGAAATGACCTGACAAAAACCGCCGAATCTGAAAGAATTGCCGCCGGAGTTGAAGTTGGCGAAATGCTAGTGAGTTTATCTACGGAATTTGAAATTGTACCGACATCTCGCACCGCAGGCGAAAAACTTTTACTGGCGCAGCAGCAGGAAGTTGAAAACAGAGAAGGCGAAGTTTGGGTTTTGCACAACAGCCTCTATGTCGGCGGCAAAGATGTTAAGAAATTTCCGATGGTGAGGACTAAATACTGTCAGGAATACGACTTATTTATTGTCGGGCTGACTCCGACAAAAGTGGCGGGGCGGCCGTTTAGTGCGATCGAAGTTGCACAAGAAATCAATGGCAAGTTAGTACCGATCGGAACAGTGGGAACGGGCTTCAGCAGCGGGGAAATGCTAGAAATTGCCCGACTCTACGAGGCTAACCCTCGCGGAGTCAAAATCAAAGTGCGATCGCAAGGATTGACAGAAAGTGGCAAACTGTGGCACGCCCGATTTTTGGAGGTTTGTTGAAATAACACGGCGGTTGAAACCGCGTCTATACAAACGATGTCTGCCTCCGCAAACTTAAGAAAATAACATAATTTTAGCCGTCCGGTATTCAATCATGTCATAGCCGTATCTATGAATTTCAACAAATATTATCGCACAAAATCAGGCGAGGACAAATCAATGGTTATCAGCAAAAACAATTTCTATATTTCACCAGAAGAATACCTAGAAGGCGAACGAGTAAGTCCCATCAAACACGAATACAGACGCGGACACGTTTATGCAATGACGGGGGCAAAAAACCCTCACACTATTATTTCTAGTAATCTAATTCGCCTGTTGGGAAATCATCTTCTGAATACGCCATGCTTAGTTCTTACCTGTGATGTCAAAGTCAGACTGGAAGAGGCAAATTGCTATTATTATCCTGACGTGGCGGTAACTTGCGACGAAAGAGATACAAGTTCAACCGAAGACTTCATTCTCTATTCATCTCTAATTATTGAGGTGCTATCTCCTTCAACTGCATCTTTTGACAGAGGCGATAAATTTGCCGATTACCAAACTGCATCGAGCTTGCAAGAATACGTACTCATTACTCAATCCGAAATCAAAATAGAATGTTTTAGACTCAACGCTGAGGGCAATTGGGTTTCTCAGATTTACCGACAAGGAGATGAGTTAGAATTAACGAGTATAAATTTTCCCTGCCCGATTGCCCAAATTTATCAAAAAGTTCCAGGTATTATATGATGAAATATGAAAGCAGATCCTCTGTACTTTACAAAAATCTTAAACCTGGTTCGTAGTGAGGACTTTAGTCCTTCTTCAGAATCCAAAGAAGGACTGAAGTCCTCACTACGAACCTAAATTAAGTCCTCACCTTGAAAAGTATAAACTTTCCCTGCCCGATTGCCCAAATTTATCAAAAAGTT